>WGLQ01000028.1 GCA_016125495.1 Hyphomicrobiales bacterium
GCTCTGGATGGGCTATCTCAAACCGCGCTCGCGCGAGGGTGTGGCGCAGTATCCGGTCGTCCTGCCGCCGCTCGAATCCGATAAGTCGCTCGATTATGCGATCCTGAAAGTGCGGGGCACGCCCGGCCGCGAGTGGGGGACCATCGCGCTCGCGCCCGCTGCCATCGGCCGCCGCCAGAGCCTCTTCGTGGTCCATCATCCGGGCGGGTTCGAGAAACACATCACGCTCGGCGGTTGCCGCGCGTCCGACCCGGCCGAGGATGGCGACGATCTCCTCCATCATTGCGACACCATGGGCGGCTCGTCCGGCGCGCCGATCTTCGATGTGGCGAGCCGGCGGGTGGTGGGCCTGCATTATTCCGCCGTGGCCCTCAAAGGCCTCAACGCGGGCAAGCGGATGGCCCGGCTGGTCGCGGCCTCGGCGCGCCTGCGCGATCTCGCCCCCGTCGACGAGGCGCCGCGCCAGAGTGGGCCGGCCGCTCCGGCTCCCCCACCGCAGAGCGAGGAGGCCGTGGCGTGGGGCGCGATTCAGAGCAATGCTACCTGCGGCGTCCTGGACAGCTTCATTGCGCGCTTCGAGGCCGGCGGCAGTGTGTTCGTCGATTTCGCCCGCGCCCGCCAGCGGGAGTTGAAATGCGGGGAGGAGAAGGTTGCCGTCGGCAGCTTCCCCGAGACGCCCGCCCCCGCGCCGAGCCCACCGGCGGGCTGCGCCGGTGTGATGACCGAGGTGGTTGGCAAAGGGCGGGTCTGCCTCGACCCGACCGACGAGGCGCGGCGGGAGTTCCAGGATTGTCGCGGCGGGCTCTGCGGACCCCGAATGGTCGTGGTGCCGGCGGGCAGTTTCCTGATGGGCTCTCCGGAGAGCGAAGAAGGGCGCGAGGACAACGAAGGTCCACAGCGCCGGGTGACGATCGCCAAGCCGTTCGCGGTCGGCAAGTTCGAGGTGACGTTCGCGGAGTGGGACGCGTGCGTCGCGGCCAAGGCTTGCCGGCACAAGCCGGATGATGAGGGCTGGGGCCGTGGCCAGCGACCGGTGATCAACGTCTCGTGGGACCATGTGACCATTGACTACCTTCCCTGGCTGAACAAGACGTTGGGACTCTCGGGTGTGGCCGCCTATCGCCTGCTGAGTGAGGCCGAATGGGAGTATGCAGCCCGCGCCGGCACGGCGACGCCGTTTTCGTTCGGCCGGACGATTTCGACCGATCAGGCGAACTACGATGGGACTTTTTTCTACCAATCCGGCCGCATGGGCCGCTATCGTAAATGGACTGTCGAGGTCGGCAGCTTCCCGTTCAATGCGTTTGGACTCCACGACATGCACGGCAACGTCCGTGAGTGGGTCGCGGATTCATGGCACGAGAATTATTCCGATGCCCCGACCGACGGTGCCGCAAGGATGCTAGATGGTGATACAGGCACTCGCGTGATCCGCGGTGGTTCCTGGAATAACGCTCCGTGGGATCTGCGTGCCGCCAGGCGCTTCAATCTTAAGCCGGACTTCCGGTTCGAGGTTATCGGCTTCCGGGTGGCTCGGTCGTTGTCGCGGTAGTTCTGCCCACCGGCCCGCGCACCACAGCGACAGGCCCCGGAATGGCCACCACGCGCCACACCCACGATCCCCGGATGCTGCGCAGCATGTAATGACGCGCAGCTGATCCGGGGGCGCGGGGAGGGGAAACGAGGAGCAATTCGCGCAAATTTATTTAGCAAGAGCGGTCGAAGGCTGGTGGCGGTGACGCGGGGAGTTCCAATGATTCCGCAGTCAGCCTCAAGAGCGAAACAAGGAAGCCAAGATGCTGCCGCGCGAACGGCTTTCCATGTCGTGTGACGGTCAACCTTGGAGACGAAATTCGAACCGGCAGACGTTGCCACCTCTTGCGATGCAGACGCGATGCTCGATCACCGCTCTCGGTGTCGCGAGCGTGCAGAACAGCGTCTCGAACACACCGACATGCCAAGGACAGCCAGGCGTGGCGAGAGGGTTTCCAACGATCTCCAGCGACAGTGACCGCCCCCGCGTGACGCTCACCGCCCCCGAGCCCGCGAACGTCCATGCGTGCCGCGCAATGATCGTCAGCAGGAGGCGAGCGGACAGTTGACTTGGCAGGAACTCGAGGAGCCTTGCTGCCGAACGAGGAATGCGATGGTCGATCACGTAGCGTGCTGTCAGCCGTCCAGCCTCCGCGAGGACCGCTTCTGCGCTGCCCGCTACGAGGTGGTCCAGGACCGCGCGCAGAAGCCGGGCCGCCTCGACCTCAGGGACCATTTCAGCAGGGCTGTCGACGAGATAGCGTTCGAGGCCCGCCCTGGCGAAAACGGTCTCGACGTCGCCAGGCCCCGCCAAGCGCCGGAGCGCCACGGCGGTCTGGATGATCGCGTTCGGCCCGACCACGTCGATGCCATCCGCCCGCATCTGAGCGACCTTCGCCCGCACGGGCCGACTACTCGGTCAGTTCATTCGTCTGGCGATGGCGGGCGCCGATCAACTGCGTCACCCCAACGGCGCGCGGAATCTCGCGTTCAGCATCGTGCCCCCTCAGATCGACTGCCTCGCACTCCCGACGCGCCCTGGCCTGGGAGGCTCGGTCGGCCGCCGCCTGCCAATCATCCATCTGCGCGACGGCGATCCTGCGCGTCTCGTCGAAATGGAAGTCGACGCTCTTCTTGGATTGCGGTCCCCAATAGTTGTGCTTGCCGAGATCGTAGAACTTTCTTTGGAACCCAGCTTTGAGAAAGGCCTTGAGGCAACCGAGCAGGTAGCGTCTTCGAAAACCGGTGCCGCGCCAAGGATAATGGAAGAGGGCCTTGCGAATATAGAACCGCCGGTAATTCGCCATCACACGATCCAGAAGCGTCGCACGGTCCATGACATCCGGGCGCATGATAGGGGTGACGAAATTGTACTTGGAAAAGTCGAACACCTCCACTTTGTCGCCGAGTTCCTGAAAGAGCGGCGTAAACGGCCATGGCGTATACATTGCCCAGTTCGCCAGATCAGGATCCCAGTCCTTCGCCATCCTGTAGGTCTCTTCGAGTGTTTCGGGCGTTTCGTTCTCGAGCCCGACGATGAACTGAGCCTCCGTGAAGATGTCGGCCTCGCGCAGGAGCTGAATGGCGCGCTTGTTCTGCTCGACTTTGGTTTCCTTGTTGAAGCGGTCAAGTTTGAGCTGGGCGGCCGCCTCGGTTCCGAGCGAAACATGCACGAGCCCCGCCCGCCGGTAGAGCGCAAGATATTTCTCGTCGCGGATGATGTCGGTGACCCGCGTGTTGATCCCCCACTTGACCCTGTCGGGCAGTCCGCGTGCGATCAACTCCTCGCAAAACGCTATGAACTTCTTTCGGTTGATGGTCGGCTCCTCGTCGGCGAGGATGAAGAATCCGACATCGTAAGTCTCAACGAGCGTCTCGATCTCATCGACCACCTTCCTGGGATCGCGGATGCGGTAGTCGCGCCAGAACTTCCACTGTGAGCAGAAGCTGCACGTGAACGGGCAACCGCGGGCCATGTTGGGGATTGCGACGCGAACGCCGAGCGGAACATAAATGTATTTCTGCCACTCGAGCAACGACCAGTCGGGCTCGATCTTGTCGAAATCCTTGACCGTCGGGGCCGCGGGTGTCGCGACGATCTGGCCGTCATCGACGGTGTAGGCAAGCCCCTTGATATCCGCCCTTGCCTCCGGCCAGCGTCCCTCGGCGACGGTGGTGACCAGCTGGGTGAAAATTTCCTCGCCCTCGCCGCGAACGACGACATCGATCCAGGGCGCTTCGGAAAGAACCTGCTTGTACATGAAGGTCGCATGGATGCCCCCGAGTACACGTATTGCACCAGGGCAGACCTGCTTGGCGATCTCGAGCACCCGCTCGGCCTTGTAGATCGATGGCGTGATGGCCGTACATCCGACAATGTCGGGCGAAAGCTCTTCAAGTCGCCGCGCAACCTGTTCGTCGGACAGGTCATTCGTCATCGCGTCGATGAAATGGACGTCGGTGAAGCCCCGCCCACGCAGCGCGCCCGCCAGGTAGGCGACCCACGCGGGTGGCCAATTGCCCGCTATTTCGGCTCCGCCGGAGTGATAATTCGGATGCACGAGAACAACACGCATGTTCGATACTCCTCAGGTTCGAACGAGTGTACTCGCGGGGCGCTGGCGGGGTTTGATCTGGATCAAAATGGGAGAAAAACCGGGGTATTCGTGCGCTCCATTCGACATCCTCTCCTATCGCGCTGCGGCGGATGCCTCGTCGTCCTCGCCACACTTTCCGGTCGATGGCGCTCTGGCCGTCGTTTCATTCCCCAAAAAGCCCATGGGGCGGCTCGATCGAACCGCCCCATGTCGTGAGCATGACGCATCAGACTTGCAGAACCAGACGCAATTGAAGTGCTGCGCGTTTCACCCGATCCAATCCGCTTGCCTGCTGCGATGTGCCTCAATCTGTCGAGCTTGGGAAATCCAGGGGTGCGGGCGCAAAATCGTGCTTGATCGCCCATTCGTACCAGTTGTCGACGACCGTACCGGTCAGCAGGATGCCAATCCCACCGGTCAGTGGACAAAGGACCGCGAACCACCACGCCCAGCGATGTATGGATTCCATGGTCGCGTTGAAGCCCATGGTCCAGCGCCAGAAGAGAGCTGCGCGTTCCGAGGCCGTCCCCCGGTCCGTGATCTGTTCGATTTCACGATCGCCCCCGAAGCGGCTCACGGCGAGGATCGTCGCCCCGTGCATCGCAAAGAGAAGCGCGGAACCATAGAGGAAGGCGATCGAAAGAGCATGGAATGGATTGTAAAACAGATTTCCGTACGTGAGGGAGAAATTGTTCGTCCAATCCAGGTGGCTGAAGATGCCGAAGGGGACCGCCTCGCTCCACTGCCCCATCAGCAACGGGCGGATGAATCCGAGGACCAGGTAGAGCCAGATCGCCGAGGCGAATGCCCAGCAGACATGTGTCCCGAGGCCCAGCTGCACCGCCCGCCGGTACATGCGCAGCCACCACAGGAGGATGGCAGCCGTCAGGAAGAAGCCAGCCATGAGCCACCAGCCACCCTGGTCCAAGGGAGGAAAACGAAGGCCGTATTCCGGAGCCGGAGGGTCGAGGGTCAGCCAAGGCAACTGACCGACGAACTTCATCGGGTTCCAATTCACCGATGCCCACATGTTGAGGCCGATGATCTCGATGGCAATGAAGCCGCAGATCAGTGATGCGACTCCGAGCCACCCGAGATAGATGGGCCCGATCTGAGCGTTCCCGATGCGCCCCAGGAAGTGGACATTGACCGGTGTTCCGTCTCGCTCCCAATCGCCGTGCGGCAGGGCAATTCCCGTTTCCGCAGGTCCGCGAACCTGGACGCGCGTGAAAATGTTCTGATAGGTCGCCATATCATTCACTCCTCAGCGCCAGATCGGGATGTCGCGCCAGTAGTCCCACCAGTTGACCCACGGATCCCTCCAGAGGGGACCGCTGATGATGATGCAGACGGCGCTCCAGAAGCCGGCATTGAGGGCGAGGAACAGGCCTAGCCGGTGTATGCCGAGGGTACCGATCGAGTATCCGATGGTGTCACGAAAGAATGTGTCCTCGTGCTCCGGTGTTTTCACCTCCTCGCCAGCGCCGGGGTTGGTGGCCGACAGGATCAATCCGCCGTGCAAGGCCAGTGCGAGCGTTGTTGTGAAGAAGAACGTGATGGCGATCATGTGAGCTGGATTGTAATGGAAGTTCCCGTACTGGTAGCCGATCGTGGACACCCAATCGAGGTGTGTGAAAATTCCGTAAGGGAAGGCGTGCGCCCAGGCACCCAGCATCACCGGACGGATCACCACGAGCGACACGTAGGCGAAGATGGCAAAGCTGAATGCGATCGGGATGTGATATCCCATGCCCAGCTTGCGGGCGATCTCGACCTGCCGCAGGGCCCATGAGCTGAATGCTCCGATCGCGCAGATCGTGATGAGCTGCCAGAAGCCCCCTTCCTTGAGTGGGGCGAACGACAGTCCATATTCGATGGGCGGTGGAGAAATATTTATCTTCCAGATGTTCCAGGTCGGTCCGATCGCGGCGCTGTACAGGATCAGTCCGATCCCCAGCGTGGCAAAGAAGATCGTCGTCACTCCGAAGAAGCCGACGTAGAATGGCCCAACCCAGAAGTCGAACAGGTCGCCGCCAATCAGCGTTCCTCCCCTCACGCGGTACTTGCGCTCGAAACTCAGCATGGCCATGGCCGTTCGTCCCCGATGATGGTCCTTCGATACTGAACATGGAAGCTTGCGCAACGGGCGGTGGACGGCAGGGCCGGCCGATCCGCCCGTCGCAGCGTGCGTTTAGGCCGAGCGAACCGTGAAGTCCGCCGGCGCCGGCACCACGAAGCTGCCCGCGTCACTCGTCTTGCGAGGTCCCTCCAGCCAGTTGAAGCGGTCCGTGCTCAGCAGGATGAAGTGGATGAGAAGAGCCAGGACGAACAGGAACGTGAACAAGGCCACGAGCGTCCGTCTCGGATCGAACATCAACCAAATGCGCCACATGGTGCTCCTCCTAACCGATGAGGGAGGTCAAGGTGGCCTGAGCCACGTTGACTCCGTCGTTGAGGGCGCTGTAGCCGCCCGGCCCTGGCAGCCAGGGACGCCACATCCAGGCGAGGATGTGTGCTACGACCGCGACCGCCGTGAAGATGAAAAAGCTGCTCATGAACAGGCCGTGGAACTCCTTGGCCTCGTTCTCTGACAGCCCGGTGCTGTACATACTTTTCGATCCTTCGGGCATTCTGAGACTCCTGAATTCAAGAAGGATGGCGCCGCGCCCCCCGCGGCCGGGCTCGTTTCGTCGAAACACCAGCAGTGCGGAGCGAGTCGCGACACCGCTCCACCGGCGTTTCCTCGGTCATCTCGCCATCATGAAGGGCACGATCGCGTGCGCGCGCACACGCGCATCGTGGAGGAGGGTACCGGCGCTCGCGTGGCCGGCTGGGACATGCCTCAGCAGACTGCAAACCCGGGCACACAGGGCCTCGGCGAGACAAATGGGATAGATGAGGGCGAAGTAGATGCGGTACTCACGCATTTCGTGGGCTCGTGCGCGCCTTCGGTCTGTTGCCGGTGCGAATTTTCTCATCATACGAGTACCTCCCCTTTCCGTTTAACTGCCCGCTTCGGGTTCGGTGCTGGTCCGCGCGCAAGCGCTCCACCAACTACCGTCAGCGCTTCAACGTGCTCGTCCCCGACGATTTGCACTCCCGCTCCGCGCGCGAGCCGCTCCGCCCCGTCGCGCAGTCGCTTGGCAGCGGAAATGCGCGCGACCAGCGGATGGCTCTCCACGAGCCGGTCGAGGAGTTCGAGGGCCGTGTCGGACCAGACGAGCTCCCCCTTGTTCCGCGCAGGAGTTGCATCCACCGCATCGAGTGTGGAGGCGAGCGGGAGAATATTAAAGAGCGCGTCGAAGAGGCCGTTGCAAACCTCTTGCAGGAGGTAGCTCGCCCCCGAATATCCCATGAAGGGCGTGCCGATGTGTCGGCGTATGATGGCCCCGGGAAAGGAGGCGGCGATATAGGCAACGCGCAGCCCGGCGTCGGCGGCATACATGCGCTCATTGACACTGCCAAAGAGGATCAATGGCGGCTCTGCGCACAAGGTATCGCGAAGGCTCGCGTTGTCGGTCCTGCGGCCCGGACAGCGCGACACCGCGAACCGGCACGGCAATCCCAAATCTCCCTCGAGGTAGGCCCGCACGCCGCGAGTGTAGGTTTCGTTGGCCACGATGGCGAAGGTTGCCGTGGCGTAGAAGTCCTGCGTCACGGAGCGCCAGAGATCCCACACCGGCTTCAGTGTCGTATGCTTCTCACGTTCGATGAATGGGGCAGCGTCGAGGTCCAGGAGGCCCGCCAGAGACTCGAGGAACGACGTCGTCGAGGAGACGCCGATCGGAGCCTGCAGATAGGGCCGGTCGAGGGCCTCGCAGAGGAGGCGGCCGAATTCGCGGTACATGCATATGTTCACGTCGGCCAATGCGAGCCGCTGGATGTCGGCAAGGTGTGTGCCGAGAGGGAAAACGAGGTTCACCTCCGCGCCGATGCCCTCGACGAGACGTCGGATCTCCGCGAGATCGGAAGGCATGTTGAAGGTGCCGTAGGCGGGTCCGATGATGTTGACCTTCGGCTTTTCACCCGCGACCCGCTCCTTACGCTTCGGTGCGCGCTTGGGCCCGAATTCCGTCCACAGCCACTTGAGAGCGCGATCGGCGCTTTCCCACTGATCCTCGTCGATCGTCCGTGGCAGGAAGCGCTTGATACTGGTGCCTTCCGGAGTGACACCCCCACCGATCATTTCCGCGATCGAACCAGTGACGACGACGGATGGTAATTCGGGGTCGAGCACACCCCAGGCCCGCTTCATCGCGCCTTCGGTACCCTCGCGACCCAACTCCTCCTCTGCAAGCCCCGTCACGACGATCGGCAGTTCGTGCGGTGGCAGCGCGTCGGTATAGTGGAGCACCGAAGTGACAGGCAGGTTCTCGCAACCGACTGGACCATCGATGACGACCTGCAGCCCCTTGACGGCGGTGAACACGTACACCGCGCCCCAATATCCACCCGCCCTGTCGTGATCGAGAACCATCATGTCCCGACGGCCTCCGCATCCTTGCGGGCCTTGGCAAGGCCGCGCGCGAAGCGCGCCTTGAACTCTGGCCTGTCGCGGGGCACGTCCTCCCATATGCCGCTCGCATGGCCGGTTCCGACGCCGGAGAAGAAATTATTCATCCGTTCTGAACGACCAACCGAGCCGAGTGCGCCGGCGATCACCGGCGATAGGGACGCTGCCCCGGCAATTCCGAGCAGGGGGCGGGCCGAAATCAGATTGGTGAAATAGAGGGCGGGTAGCGCCTTTTCCTTGGCCTTCTGAACGACCGGTGTCGTTCCGATGACCAGATCGGGCGAAAATGCCTCCATCGCGGCCAGATCGTCCTCGAGCGAGGCGCGACAGCGAACCTCGACGCCGCGCGCCTCGAGCCATTCGCGGTCGGCGGCCGAGTAGGGTGTACGAGGGCACGCTGTTGCGACATAGCGGACGTCGGCGCCGCATTCAACGAGCAGGCGGCCGACGAGGAACTCGGAGCCCTCGTAGCCCGACAGGGTGATACGGGCATTTATCCGGGATTTGTCGAGCGCCGCGCGGATCAACGGCAGGGCGCGTGCCTTGGCCTCGTCGAGACGCCTCGATGTTATGTTGCAGACCGCCGCGATATTCTCCAGCCATGCCGCGGTTCCCTCCACGCCGATCGGCGCCGAGCCGACGATCGGTCGTCCGGCAGACTGGAACTCGCGGATCGAGGCGGTATAGAATGGATGCACCGCCGCGACCGCGGCACAGTCGAGGGCGGAATAGAGTTCGCGCCACTCGCGGGTTGGGACCGACGGGCCGACGGCAAGTCCCATCGGCTCGATGATGCGGCCGAGACCGACGGGGTCGGCGGGAAAAATTTCGCCGAGCAGTGTGATCGTCGGGACGTCGCTGGGTCCGCCACGCGGAGCCGCGACGGGGCCATCCTCGGCTTCGCGGCGAGCATAGGCCAACATCGCACCCGCCAGGACGTCCTTGGCTTCGGCATGGGTCGGGACTCCGAAACCCGGCACGTCGATGCCGATGATCCGCACGCCGTTGATCGCCTTCGGCAACAACTTCAGGGGCACACCCGAGGCGGTCGGAACGCAGAGATTGGTGACGACGATGGCATCGTACTGGGTCGGGTCGGCGAGTTCGTGAACCGCGTCGCGGATATCCTCGAACAGCTTTCCGGTGACGAGGGATTCGGAATTGAAGGGAACGTAACCCACGCTCCGGCGCGCGCCGTAGAAGTGCGACGTGAATGTCAATCCGTAGACACAGCAGGCCGAGCCGGAGAGGATCGTCGCTGTGCGCCTCATGCGCAATCCGACCCGCAGGGAGCCGAAAGCCGGGCACATGCTCTGCGGCTTGTCGTGCGGCCCCTTGGGATAGTCATTCTCGTAGCGCCGCAGCAGTTCCTCGTTGCCGCTCGCGATGGTCTCACCGGCTTGCCGCTCGCCGCTTGCATGGCAACCGCCGGTTGCCCGAGGTCTCACCTCCCCGCGGACATCGCCCGGGGAGCAAGAGGACGCCTGCGTAACCGGCAATGACTTGCTTTCGTCAGACATTGTCGTAGACCACTTCGAGCGACTTCTTCTGATTGCTGGAAGCCGAGCACATGTCCTCGATCGTGGCCGGTACCAAGTGCTGCCCCGTACCGACATCCTCCGCTGAAAAGAGCCCGAGCAATTGGTCCTGGGTGAGCGGCTTGGGTTGGCGCGGCGGCGCTTCGGCGACCTCGCGAGCAAGGTCCTGGAACAGCGGCCCCCATTGGTCACCGGGCCGGCCGATGATCTGGTAGTTGGCCGATTTCTGACGGATGTCGTCGTTGGCCGGAATGGCAGCAAGGACGGGAATTCCCACGGCTTGCGCAAAGGCCGCTGCCTCACCGGTGCCATCGTCCTTGTTGATGACCATGCCCGCGACACCGACGTTCCCACCCAGTTTGCGGAAATATTCCACCGCGGAGCAGACGTTGTTGGCGACGTAGAGGGACTGAAGATCGTTGGACGCGACGACGATCACCTTCTGGCACATGTCCCGTGCGATCGGCAGGCCGAACCCGCCGCAGACCACGTCACCCAGGAAATCGAGTAGCACGTAGTCGAAATCCCACTCGTGGAAACCGAGCTTTTCGAGAAGCTCGAACCCATGGATGATGCCGCGACCACCGCAACCGCGACCGACTTCCGGTCCCCCCAACTCCATGGCGAAGACGCCGTCTCTCTTGAAGCAGACGTCGCCGATGGCGACATCCTCGCCTGCCAGCTTTTTCTGCGTCGAGGTCGCAATGATCGTCGGGCAGGAGCGCCCGCCGAACAGAAGCGACGTGGTGTCGGACTTGGGATCGCAGCCGATGAGAAGCGTCTTCTTGCCGATCTGAGCCATCATGTAGCTGAGATTGGCGAGCGTGAAGCTCTTGCCGATGCCGCCCTTGCCATAGATTGCGATGATCTGCGTCTGGCGGCGCGCCGCGGCGGCCTCGAGGCCGGTGGCGTCGCCATCTTCGTCCCGAGGAACATAATCCACGCGCTCGTCGAGAGATGTCAATGCAGCGTCCTCCAATCGAGTACCATCTTGAGGCACGAAGGGTCTTCGAAGGCCGTGCAATAGGCCTGCGGAGCTTGGCTGGCGGGCAAGCGGTGCGTAATGAGCCCGTCCAGGGAGAGGCGACCATCGGCGGTCAGCCTTGCAACCGCCGCCAGGTCGTCTGGTTTCCATTCCGCCGAAATCCGCAGCCGCGCCTCCTTCATGAAGGCGGGGGCGAATGACATGCGGATGTCACCGGGATAGAAACCCGCGAGCGTGATCTCACCAGCGGGGGCCAGTCGTGCGATGAGCTCGTCGACGATGGCCGGATCGCCGGAGACGTCACACACGTTGCGATAGTCGCGGCGCTCGTCTTCGTCCGGCGCGCAGACGCGGTAGCCGATCGCTCCCGCGCATCGTTCCGCGTTGTTCTCCCAGACCGTCGGGGCGACTCCGCCGAGCGCCAGGACCATGCGGGCGATCAGGCGGCCGAGAACACCATGCCCCACGATCAACTCGGGAAGAGCAGCGCCTTTCACCGCGCGAAGGGCTGTCGCCGCAAGGGCCAGCAGCACGCCCTGTTCCGGATCATCGATGGCAAGCGGCAGAACACGGTGCGACGGCACCACCAAGCGGCTGGCGGCACCGCCGAAAAGGCCCCGCACATCGCGAAAGCAGCTCGAGCCCGGAACGAAGACACGGGCGCCGACACCGAGCAGCCCCAGATGATCGGGGCGCACGATACGGCCCACGGTTTCGTAGCCCGGAACAAGAGGATAGCCCATTCCGGGAAACGCCGGCATCTGACCCGACCAGAGCAGGCGCTCCGTACCGGCGCTTATGCTGGTGTGCTCCACCTCGACCTCGACGTCGGTCGGACCGGGTTCGATGATCCCGACGCCGCGAAGCACGAGGCGGTGAGGTTCTTCGACAACGATGGCGGTAGTGGTCATGGCGACCCCGTGGTCCTCGACATCGGGACATCGAGTGTCAGGTTAGTTTGACAATTTTAAATGTCAATTCTGATTGTCTTTCGTGTGGACGTATTTTGCCCGGCCTCAGCGTTTCGCGCCAAGCACCACTCGCGCGAGGATGGGGCGGCGCGTAGCCACCTCGCGGACGCTCGAAAAGCCTGCCGCGTTCGCCAGCTCCGTTATCCTGGCGACAGTGCGTGGTCGGCCGCGCCCCATGGCCAGGAGATAGAAGCCGAAGTAGGCGTCCTCGGTCGGGCTGGCGCCTCGGTCCGGCGACATCTGCTCCGCGATGACGATCGTGCCACCCGGCGCGAGGGCATGGTGGACCGTACGCAGGATCGCGAGTGCCGTCTCGTCATCGTGATCGAGCAGAACACGAATGAGGGTCGCCACGTCCGCCCCTTCGGGAAGCGGTCCGGATCGGAAATCCCCACGGTGGACCACGACCCTATCCAAGAGACCGGCGTGCGACAGCGCCTCCCCGGCACGGGTTGCGACCGCAGGGAGATCGAACAACTCCAATTGCAGTTGCGGAAGTCGCTCGGCCAGCAGCGCGACGAAGGCTCCCTCGCCGCCACCGATGTCGAGCAATCGCGTGTGCGTGCGGAATGTATAGGAAGAGAGAATTTCTTCGGCAACCAGCGGGAGCGACGCCGCCATCAGCCGCCCGTAGGGCGCGACCGAATGGGCGTCCAGCATGGCGGGCTCGTCATTCCCGCTATAGCCCCAAAATCGTCGAAGATTCGTCGGGCGCGGTCCATCCCGAAGCAGCGAGACGGGGTCGCGCAGGTCTTCATAGAGCATAGGATGGTGGGCAATCATCTCCCTGACGCCGACCGAGCCGAGAAGGGCCGCCCCGAGTTCGCCCAGGGTGTAGCGGTCACCGGCCAGTCGCGCAACGAGGCCGAGGGATGCGGCGGCCGACAGCAGGCGCTCAGCCGCCTCGTCCGACAAATCCATCCGTTCGGCGAGATCGCGACGCTCGCGCGGCGCGTCGGCGAGCGACTCGAGAACCTCGAGCTGGACGCAGGCCTGGAGCACCTGCGCATAGACGAACCCGGCGCACAGATCGAAAAGCTGGCGGGCGCGACGGTTGGCGACGCCGCGGGTGAGTGGAAATCTCGAAGCCCAGCTCTGGAAACGCGGATCGGCGAGGCGACGGTTGCGAAATGCAAGGAAGCGTTCGCGCCAGGTGCCCAGTGATCCGCTCCTCGATCGCTCCCCCGTGAGCGCCACTCGATCCTCGTTTGCTGGACCGTCCATTCAACTGTGTCCCCGCGGGACCCGTTCGGGCGCGTGACCACGCACCGCCGGGGTCAATGCACCACCGTCTCAGGCTACGGCGTGGCTCATTCGTTCGGAACCTTCAACGGCCAGGGCGCGCGCGACATACTGTTCCATACGACTGCGCGCGTCGTGGTCAGGAATGCCAGACAACCCGTCGAAGACGAGATCGAGCATGCGATGCTGGCACGCATCGCGTCCGAATCGATGCACCGCATTCGGGCGACTGCATGCGCTGTCCTGGCCCCTCGGCTTGCCCATGAGCGCCGGATCGCCGAACTCGTCCATGTGATCGTCGGCGATCTGATATGCCTCCCCGATGCGGACCCCGAGCCTTCGCCAGGGGGCAGGATCGGCCCCGGCCGCCAGGGCGCCGGCCTCGCAGGCGACGGCGAAGAGCCCGCCCGTCTTTTGCCTGTGGTACGTGGCGATATCGACGCTCGCCTCGCACTCCCAGCCTTGTCCCGCGACAATGCCTCCAGGCATGCCGGCACCGGCACAAAAGATCGTCAGAAGCCGCGCGAGCCGCGACGGGTCGACCTCCGCAACGCGGGACAATTCCTCGAAGGCAGCGACGATCAGGGCGTCCCCGGCGAGTAGTGCCAGAGGTTCGCCGAAAGCAGCGTGCACCGATGGCTTTCCCCGCCGCATCGCAGCGTCGTCGAAAATCGGCAGGTCGTCGTGCACCAGGGAAGCGCAATGCAGCAACTCGACAGCAGCAGCGCAAATGACCGCTATGCGCAGGTCGCGGTCGCCACAGGCCTTGGCCGCGCATAGCGTGAGCTTCGGGCGCACCCGCGCTCCGCCCGGGAAAACGGCATACGCGACAGCCTCGCCGAGACGGGCTGGCGCACCGGGACCGCGAGAGCGCTCCACGGCCGCGGCCAATCGGCGTTCGACACGTCCTGCGTCCAACATGTTCGTCACCTCGAGTGTTCCGTTATCTTGACACTATAGACTGTCAATGCTTTCGTCCACAGCGTTGGTGACGGTCAACCTCGCTGGTTCATGGGGATCGGGACAGTGCTCGACCGCTGCAGGATCGTCGTCGTCGTGGGTGCCGGAATGGCGGGCCTGTCGGCGGCAATCGATCTCGCCCGTCGCGGTCATCGCGTTGCGTTGTTCGAACGGCACAGGGAGGCCGGAGGAAAACTGCGGGAAGTCCTTCATTCCGGCATGGCAATCGACTCCGGACCGACGGTGCTCACGCTTCGCGCTCATCTCGATGCGCTCTTCGAGGACGCCGGTGCCTCGATTGACGACTTCCTGGCGCTTCGTCCCCTCGAGACCCTTGCCCGGCATGCCTGGAGCGAGACCGAGCGGCTCGACCTCTTTTTTGACAAGGCGAGGACCGAGGAGGCCATCGGACAGTTCGCGGGCGCTCTGGCGGCCCGCGAATATCGGGCATTCGCGCTCGAGGCTCGTGGAATTTACGAGGCGCTCGAGTCGCGCTTCATTGCGAGCGAACGCCCCTCGGTGTTCGGCCTCGTGCGGCGGTTCGGAGTCAAGGGCCTGCCCTCCCTGATGCGCATCCGCCCCTATGCCACACTATGGTCCGCGCTAGCGCGAAATTTCTCCGATGTGCGGTTGCGCCAACTGTTCGCGCGCTATGCGACGTATTGCGGCTCCTCTCCGTTCCAGGCGCCGGCGACGTTGATGCTCATTGCGCATGTCGAAGGGGAAGGTGTCTGGACGGTTGTGGGGGGCATGAAGCGAATCGTCGAGGCGCTCGTCTCGCTGGCCCGCTCCCTGGGTGTCGACGTCCAGTGCAACCGCGAAGTCACGCAGATTCGGGTCTCTGACGGTCGCGTGAAAGGGGTCGAAATCAGTGATGGCGAGGTGATCGAGGCGGATGCGGTGATCGCCAACGTCGATGTCGGGGCGCTCGCTTGCGGCCTGCTCGGACCGGAGGCTCGACGGGCCGTGCCGCCCGTCGAGCGCGGGATGCGCTCACTTTCAGCACTCACCTGGTCCCTATCGGGCCAGGTCGAGGGATTTCCCCTGGTCCGCCACAACGTCTTTTTCAGCCGCGACTACGCTGCCGAGTTCGCTGAACTGAGGGCTGGCGGTCGGGTAGCGCGCGAGCCGACGGTTTACGTCTGCGCTCAGGATCGGGGCGACGATCCGGATAATGGACTCCCTGCGCGCGAGAGACTGTTCTGCCTCGTCAACGCGCCGCCGGACGGTGACCGCCTGGACTATGGAAACGAGGAAATCGAGCAATGCTGGAAAAGCGCACGATCCAGGCTGGAGAGCTGCGGACTGTCGATCAAGGAGTCGGAGCATCCCGCGGTGGTGACGACGCCAACGGATTTTGCGCGGATGTTCCCCGGCACCGGGGGCGCCCTCTATGGCCAGGCAACGCACGGGTCGATGGGAGCATTCCGCCGGCCGGGCAGCCGGTCGAGGATTTCCGGGCTGTACCTGGCAGGGGGCAGCGTGCACCCGGGGCCCGGCCTGCCGATGGCATTGCTCTCCGGTCGCCTGGCGGCATCGAGCCTCACCTCGGACTGGGCTTCGACCGGGCGGTAGTGCCCGGCGGATATGCCTGGTGGTATGTCGATGCACAGAGCGACGACGGACGATACGGGCTCGCCGTCATCGCCTTCGTCGGCAGCGTTTTTTCCCCCTACTATGCCTGGTCCGGGCGGCGTGATCCCCTCAACCATTGTGCACTCAATGTCGCGCTCTACGGCCGGGGAGTTGGTCGTTGGGCGATGACCGAACGGGGCAGGCGAGCCGTGATGCGCGAGCGCGACCACTTTTCGGTCGGGCCGAGCGCGCTCAGCTGGTCGGACGACGCGCTAGAGATCGAGGTCGACGAGGTTTGCGCCCCTTGGCCACGACGAATTCGTGGCCGAATTCGGGTCCTTCCGGAGGCGATCATCTCACAGTCGATCGACCTCGATCGCGAGGCCCGGCATGCATGGTGGCCCATCGCACCGCGTGCCCGCGTCGAGGTTGCACTCGATGGACCCGAAATCAACTGGTCCGGTCGAGGCTACCTCGACATGAACAGCGGCGAGGTGCCACTCGAGGAGAGTTTTCGCCGCTGGGATTGGTCGCGCGCGCACCTGCGCCAGGGGGCCGCCCTGCTCTACGACGTCACCGAGAAAGATGGGCAATCGCAGGCCTACGCGATACGGGTCGATTCACAGGGCCGTCTGGAACCGCTCGAGGTCGGGGGACGGCAGTCGCTGCGGGGGACCTTCTGGAGGATATTGCGAACCAGCAGGGCGAGCCCTGGGCAGCAGGTGGAGATCGCCGCGACGCTCGAGGATACGCCCTTCTATGCACGCTCGCTCATTGCCACGCACCTTGCCGGCGAACGCGTCGTGGCGATGCACGAGAGCCTGGCGCTCGGTCGGTTCGCGACCACCATCGTCAAGCTGATGCTGCCATTTCGAATGCCACGCGCGCTGTGGTAGTGCCCGGTCGTTCGTTCGTGCGGATGGCGAAGCTCAAGAGCGGTCGCCATTCTTCTCCGTCTCCGGAGTTTTGCCGTCCTCGGCCTCCGGCCCACGGTTGCGTTCGAGATCACGGCGCATCTTGACGACTTCGCGGGCGCTGAAGCCCAGGACCAGGCCGGCGACCACAAGCAATTCGATCAGCCCGAGATAGCCCGGCTCCATCGCGCCCTCATGGATCAGATCGTGGCGGTTGCTCACCGCATCTCGACCACATCTCCTCGATGAGGCGGACGGCGCCAGCCGGGTCCTCCTCGTGGGCGAGATGGCCGAGGCCGCGCAGCAAGATGACCTCCCCATAGGGGAGGCGATCTGCGACATCGAAGGCGACGTCCGAGGGTACGGCGAGGTCACCGGTTGCTGCAACGAGGAAGGTACGGATCTCGAGGCGCGGCAGATCGCGCTCGAGGCTGCGAAGGTCCCATGCCGCCATCATTCCGATCGCGGCGCGAACGTGCCGAGGGCTACGAAAAAGTCGCGCGTATGTTTGAAGGCCGCCGTGATCGATCCGCGAGCCCATACGGTGCACGAGGCGCTCGATGCGATGCAAAGAACGGGCTTGCGCGTTGACGAGGCGAATGGCCAACGGATTGGTGAACAACGCCCGGGCCAGCGGTGGATAGAGATGCCCCGCGATGCCCTGGAACGGCAGCAGTGCTCCGTTCAGGCTGACGATGGCGGTTGGCGCCAATCCCTGGTCGAGGCACATTCGCATCGCTATCGCCGCTCCCGCCGAATGGCCGACGATGAGGTCGGGTTCGACGCCGAGCGCATGCACGAGCCGCACAACCGCGGCTGCCATGCCCGCCAGCGTCACGCCCACCGGACCGGGATAGGAAGAAAACGCGTGACCGGGCAGGTCGGGGGCGACGACGGTGAAATGGTGTGCGAGCGGGGAGAGCATGTCGCGCCAGGTGTGAGTCGAACCCGCGGTGCCATGCAGCAACAGCAGCACGGGGCCGCTGCCCGCCACCTGGACGTGGAGGCGCTGGCCCGCGACGTCGACAATCCGGCTCGCGGCGTGGTTCGGCCAGCCGGCGCCATCTCGCTCCCATTCGAGGTCGCAACCCGACACGGTTTTCCGTCTCCCTTGCGATCCGGTTGCCGCGATCGCAATATGCTGTCTCGTCATTGCGCGCGCTCGACGTCCCGATGGGTGGCGCGCACAGCTTCGCAGACCCGCGTCGCCTCGGCGTGGGGCAGTGCGAGATAGGTCGCATCCAATGCAGCGGCGAGTTCACGGGCATTGGGCCCGGCACGCGACGCGCTGTCGATGACGATCGCGGCGGCGGAGCGATTGGCAAGCTCGCGCGCAGCCGAGAGGGCATCCTCGAAAGCCGCTGTTCGATCGATCCGCCCATCCCGCGAAACGTTCGCGCGCCCGTCGGTCAGGAGGACGATGATCGGGGTCTGCTGATGACGGACGGCTGTCACGCAGAGACCGCGAGCAACATCGAGTGCGCCGGCGAGTGGTGTCGGCCCACCACCTGCGAGCCCGCCGAGGAGACGCCGAACGCGCGTGAGGGAACGGGTAGGCGGGACGACGAGTTGCGCGCCCCGGCCGCTACACACGACGAGTGCTACCTGGTCACGCCGGCTGTAGGCGTCAGCGAGCATGAGTTCGACCGCACCCTTGGCCTCGGCGAGCCGTTGCAGAGCCATGGAGCCCGATGCATCGACGACGAAGACTGCGAGTGATTGCGCACGTTCGGTGAAACGCTTGATCCGGAAGTCGCTCGGCAAAACGATGAGCCGATCGAGCGAAGGTGCGTCCTTGTTGGCGCTTGCCGGATCGAACCGACGCAGCCCGAGCGCACTGCGACGAAAATTCGACCAAGGTGCAGCGGCAAACAGTGTGGCCATGACATCGAGCGGGGCATGGCCGCTTGGCCGGCCACGTCGCGCTGCAAGCGGACGGCCACGACGGTTCGAACGGCGCGCGGCACCCGACCGACCTCCTGTCGATGATCGCACCGCTGTTCCGGTCAGTGCGAGTTGCGAAAGAAGTTGGCGTGGGATCGCGGCCACGGCCGCCTCGAGCACGATTTCTTCCATTTCGGGAGACGTGGGCGCGCGCAATTCGTCGAGGTCCTCCTGTCCGCCGTCGTCGGGCAAAGCTGCGGCATCCAGTTCTCGGGGCGAAGGCACGGGCTCCTCGGCATCGCTCGACGACCGTTGCGCGTCGTCGTCATCGTCCATGTCCGGAAGCCGCGTTGCACGCGGCGCGAGCACCAGGCCGGCAGCGATGGCCAGGTCGTCCTCCTTGATCGAAGTGCGACCGTCGAGGGCTGCCGCTGCCCGCGCCGCGTTGAGCGCCAAAATGATCGCCCTCACGCCACCAACGCCGAGTCTGTTTCCCGTGCGTGCCAGGGCCGCGACGTCGGCGCGGCCGGCTGTCACAGCGGGCAGCAGTCGGCGGGCCTGCGCGATCGCAGAGCGGGTCCAGAGACTTTGCGTCAAGTCCCCGAAGGAGACATGATCGAGATCGACGGCAAATGCCGAGCACTCCTCCAGTGCGGTCGGTGGGCGACCGTCGGCGGGGTTGCCCTCGTCGAAGAGGATATAACCGACCTCCACCTCGACTGGCGCGCCATCCGCATGATCCGCCGCACCGATCACGAATCCGTACTCGGCGACCCGGGCGAGCTGCGCTGCGATGCCAGCCGGCATCGCCTCGGCCCCGGTGAGGACGATCAGGCCGCCGTCGGCACGCTCGACGATGCCGCGTGTTTGGTGACGCCTGCCGGTCGTCAGAGTTTCTGCGAGGTCGAGGCCACCGAACCAGGCTTCGTCAGGGGCCTGGGCGCCGACACGCAGGACCGGCCCAGGCAGAAGCGTGCGAACGAGATCGAGCCAATGTTCGCGCACCGGGCCATGGCCAGCGAAAATCCGAATTCCCTTGAGCCCCTTGGGGTCGACCGCCAGGAGAGCTGCCGCTGTCGCAGCCGCGTTCCAGGCTCGCTCGGCCTCCCTGGTGGGGCGGGTCATGCCTCGAGAACCTCGCGGATGGCGCGCTCGATCCGCACGATGGATCCAGCCTCGTCGAGTGGGGCGCGGCGAAGCCGGTGGCCGAGTGCCGAACGCGCCAGTCGGGCGATGTCGGAGCGTTCGACCTCATGGCGCCCCTCGAATGCGGCCAGGGCGCGCGCAGCCCGCATCAGGGTCAATTCGCCCCGCAGGCCGTCCGTTCCGAGCGCGATGCAGAGAGCGGCAAGGCGCTTCATCAACTCGTGCGGAATGCCAACACCGCCAAGTTGCCGTCGTGCCGAAATCAGCCTTTCGCGCAGGGCATCGTCCTCACCCGCCCAGGCGGACGCGAACCCCACCGGGTCGCGTTCGAACGCGTCGCGCCGCATCACGATCTCGATCCGCTGGTCGATGTCGGCGGGCGTGGTGATGTCGACAGCGAGGCCGAACCGATCGAGTAGCTGGGGGCGCAGCTCACCTTCCTCGGGATTGCCGCTGCCGACCAGCACGAACCGGGCCGGGTGGCGGACACTGATCCCTTCGCGCTCGACGATATTTTCACCCGAGGCCGCGACGTCGAGCAGGAGGTCGACCAGATGATCCTCGAGCAGGTTTATCTCGTCGATGTAGAGGAACCCGCGGTTCGCCTTGGCGAGGAGACCGGGTTCGAACACGCGCTCTCCCCTCGAGAGGGCCCGTTCGAGGTCGATGCCACCGGAAATCCGATCCTCGCTTGCTCCGAGGGGGAGGTCGACAACGGGGACCAGCCTCCTCAGGCGCGGTGGCTCGGCCTGCTCGAATGCTTTTGCGCAGTTCGTACAAAAGTCCTCCGGCACCGCCGGATCGCAGCCGAACGGGCAACCGGCGACGGTCTCGATCGGTGGTAGAAGTTCGGCAAGCGCACGAACCGCCGTGGACTTGCCCGTGCCCCGATCGCCGAAGACGAGCACGCCGCCAAGTCTCGGGTCGATGCTCGCCAGCAGCAGCGCAAGCTTCATGTCGTCCTGGCCGACGATGGCGGAAAACGGGTAGGCCCGCTGCCTGCGCTCCAGGGCGAATTGGCTCGTGGCAGCCTGCAGGGCAGGCGGATCAGCGGGGCGCGCAGACCGGGCTGCGGCGTCGCCTCTTTCACGTTCAGCAACTTCGACGACGATCGTGCGCGCAGGGGCCGCCATTTCGCTCTCCCATGTCGTACAGGCTATTGCGTCGAGCCTTGCGCGGCTGGCGCGGCTCCGCCGGTGCCGCTCGCCCCGCTCGAGCTCGCTTCGCCCTCAGCCTCTGGTTTCCATTCCGGCGAGTGAGTGAGCAGGAAGGCGATGACGTCCTCGATCTCATCGGCTTTTGTCAGTTTGAATGCCATCTTCGTTCGACCGCCGGCAGCCACCCCCTTCTCGACGAGGAAGTCGGAGAGGAATTTCTGTGGATCGGGCAGGTAGGCGGCGATGTTTTCCGGAGTCCAGACGAGGCCGCTCGTACCGGCCGTGGCATTGGTCGGGGAGTACTTGTACCCTTCCGCGGTGCCGGCCGTGCGCCCGACCACGCCGGTCAGTGAAGGACCGACCCGGTTCTTGGCATCGGGACCGATCATGTGACAGGCCATGCACTTCTTGAAGACCACTTGGCCGCGTGCCGCATCCCCCTCGGCCAGAGCCTGGCTCGCCGAGAGCGAGACGAAGAGCAAAGTCGCGCCCATGCCAATTCCAATGCGCATTTTCCACTTCCTTTCGTTTTCCATGATTGGATGCCCATCGGCGGCCGGCGACTCATTCCGCAGCCGCAACCAGCTCGGCGAGTTCCGAGCGATGCGCCGGCCGATCGAGCGCCAAGAGCACTCTGGCGACGATGGCGCTGGCGCCGAGGCGAGCGCTCGCGAGCTGACCGTCACGGCTGTCGTGGTGAATGAAAGCGTCCGGCAGATGCATCGACTTCACCCTGCCGGACGCCCCTTCGAGACCGAGACGCTCGAGACCCAAGCACACCTGGCTGAAGAAGCCGCCGACCGCGCCCTCCTCGAGCATGAGCAGGCAGCGATGGGTGGCGAGCAGCCGGCGCACGAGTTCATCATCGAGTGGCTTTGCAAAGCGCGCATCGGCTACGGTCACGCTGATACCGACTTTGGCCAAGGCTTCGGCAGCCTGGAGCGCCTCGCCCAGCAGGGCCCCGTAGCTCAGGATCGCCAGGTCGCAGCCCTCCCTCGAGACCCGTCCCCGGCCGATCTCGAGCGGTTCACCGCGTGCGGGCAAGGGGACGCCGAGGCCCTCACCCCGCGGGTATCTCACCGCCGAGGGGCGGTCGTCGATCACCGCGGCGGTCGCGACCATGTGCATGAGGTCGGCCTCGTCGCCAGCGGCCATCAGCACGAAACCGGGCAGACAGCCCAGGTAGGTCACATCGTAGGAACCGTGGTGCGTGACCCCATCGGGGCCGACCAGTCCGGCCCGATCGATCGCGAAGCGGACCGGAAGCCGCTGGATGGCGACGTCGTGGACGACCTGGTCGTAGCCCCGCTGCAGAAACGTGGAGTAAATCGCCGCGAACGGCTTCATGCCGGCCGCGGCCAATCCAGCGCAGAACGTCACACCGTGCTGCTCGGCGATGCCCACGTCGAAGGTGCGATCCGGGAAGGCCTTCGCGAACCGGTCGAGGCCAGTTCCGGACGGCATGGCCGCGGTGACGGCGACGATCGAGTGGTGGCGCTCGGCTTCGGCAACGAGGGCGGAGGCGAAAACCGAGGTGTAGGCTGGGGCAACGCTCACCGGTTTATTCTGTACACCGGTTGCGACATCGAAGCGCGATACGCCGTGGCCTCGGTCCGCGGCGTTTGCGGCGGGTGCGTAGCCGTGGCCCTTTTCCGTCAAGACATGGATCAACAAGGGACCGGGGCCGTGGGCGCGGGCAGCCTTGAGGACGGCGATCATCTCGTCGATGTCGTGACCATCATAGGGACCGAAATAGGGGACACCGAGAGCGTCGAAGAGGGTCGGCTCGGCGGAAAATGACGAAAGCCCGACGGACGAGAGAGCCGCATGGCGTGTCACACGATCCGGCATTCGTGCCCGCAAGCGGCGAAGGTGCGATGCCAATGCCCCCGATGGCTCGGCAATCGACATGTCGTTGTCATTGAGGACGACGATGAGGCGACGACCCTCGGCGCCGAGATTGTTCAATGCCTCGAACGCCATACCCCCCGTCATGGCTCCGTCCCCGACGACGCTGACAACCTCGCCCGAGCCGCCCGCGAGGTCGCGCGCGGTCGCAAAGCCCAGTCCCGCGGAAATCGCCGTCGAGCTGTGCGCGGCACCGAAGGGATCATATTGGCTTTCTGCGCGACAGGTGAAGCCGGAAGGGCCGCCGAGGAGCCTCAGCCGTTCCATTTCCCCCCGGCGACCGGTCAGGAGCTTATGAGGGTAGCACTGGTGACTGACGTCCCAGAGCAACTTGTCGCGGGGCGTATCGAAGACGTAGTGAAGAGCGACCGTCAGTTCCACGACACCGAGGCCGGACCCGAGATGGCCTCCCGTACGTGAGACGACGGCGATGAGGTCCCTGCGCAATTCGTCACAGACCCGCCGCAACGAGGTCACCGGCAAGCGACGCAGGTCCGATGGGGTCGAAATATCGGCAAGGTGGCCGGAGGCTCCCGTTCGATCTTCGAACCGCTGCGGTTCTTGCGTTGCTGTCATCGAACTGGTCATCACATCGTGTCCGAACTGGGTACGCCCGTCGGCGCTGGAGGGGACTGTCGCCGCCCGTCGCATGCGCGGTTTGCCAGTCTAGTTGTAAATTTTGTCGAACGTCAATTTAGATTGACATTTCTGGGGCGGATATGTGCCGGCCCGCGCCGGCCGGCGTGCCTGCCGCTCAGGCCGCGCGGCGGGCCAGCGCGCACTGCGACCAGAGGCTGTTGAGCGCCTCGACCAGCTTCTCGATGTCCGCGTCCGTGTGCACGGGCGAGGGCGTGATGCGCAGCCGTTCGGTTCC
>WGLQ01000029.1 GCA_016125495.1 Hyphomicrobiales bacterium
CCGAGGCGCCGTTCGTCAAACTCGGCCGCGCGGTCGGCCGGCTCGATGTGCTGACGGACGCCGGCGTCTTTCCCTGCACCGCCTTCCTCATCTCCGAACGCCACATCCTGACCAACCACCACTGCGTGCCCGGCATCGTCGACATCCCCGAGGCGCGGGCAACGCGCATCGAAGCCGTGCGCCTGGTGCTCGGCTATACGCTCGACGGGGTAGCCGAGGGGGCCGAGGGCTTCACGGTGAGCGCCGTGCCGGTCGAGGCCAACCGCCGGCTCGATTATTCCATCCTCGAGGTGTTCGGCGACCCGAGCGTGCGCTTCGGGTCCTTGCGGCTGGCCAGCGTCGATCCGGTTCCGGACAATTATCCCTATTGGATCATAGGGCACCCCTTGAAGGGCGCGCAGCGCATCAGCCGCGAGCAGTGCAAGAGCGCGGCCCCGGCCGTCGCCGGCGAACGCCTGCGCCATACCTGCGATACCTTGCCCGGCAACTCGGGCTCGCCCGTGATCGATCCCGAAACGAAAGCCGTCGTCGCCCTCCACCATGCCGGCTCGGCGCGCGATGCGATCAATTTCGCGGTGCCGCTGTCGCTCATCGCCTCGCGATCCGAGATCGTCGCGGGGCTCGTTGCAAAGTCCGCCGCTCCACCCCCGGCGCCCGGCGCGCCGCTCGCCTCCGCGCCCCTTTCCGAGGCGGCGCAGGCCTGGGAGAGCATAAAGTCGACCGACAACCCCGCCTTCCTCGACGCCTTCATCAAGCGTTTTCCTGACACGGTTTTTGCCGATTTCGCGCGCGTGCGCATCGCAGAGCTGGCGCGCGAGAAGGAGCCGACGGCCGAGCCCGCGCCGGCCACTGCACCCGAAGCTCCCAAGGCCGTTGCGGATAATCCCCCCGCTTCGGGCCCGATCGAAACGCGTACCGCCCTCGTTTCCCCTCCCGCCACGGCTCCGGCATTCTCCCCGGCCGCTGACCTACCCATCGCAACCAGCGCCGCCGACCTCATTGCCCGCGTGCGCGCCAGCGTGGTCAAGGTGGAGGCGACCTTCCCGAAGCGTGCCGATTCCGTGTCATCCGAGGACAGCAGGAATGTGGATGATGTCCTCAATTCGCTGCCGGTCGACCACCCGTTCCGCGACTTCTTCAAGCAGTTCCGCCAGTCCGGCAGTGGCACCGGCGCTGCCACTACTGACGGCGCCGGGAAATCGCAGGCCATCGGCTCCGGCGTCATCGTGTCGGCGGACGGCTACATTGCCACCGTGGCGAGTGTCGCTGCAGGCGCCGATTCGCTCACCGTCACGCTCGATGCCGGTAATGCCCTTCCCGCCACCCTGATCGACACCGATCCCCTCACCGGCCTGACGCTCTTGAAGATCGCTCCGGCAGCGCCACTGACGGCGGCCACCTTCGCCGCCCTGACCCCTGCCAAAGGCGAGCCGGTGATTGCGATCGGCGCGCCCTACGGCCTTCTCGGTTCGGTAAGCGATGGCGTGGTCGAGCGGCTCGCGGATCAGCCGCAAGGTGGCACGAGCGTCGCCCTACTCGAGATCGACATGCACGTAGCCAACGGCCATGCCGGCGCGCCGCTGTTCAACATACGCGGCGAGGTCGTCGCCCTCGTTGAAGGCTCGAGCGTCACCACCGAAGGACCAACAGGCCTTGCCATGCCGGGCTCCATTGCCGGCCCGGTGCTCGAGGAGCTTCGCGTGAGTGGCGTTTCCCGCTCCACCGCCGAGATCGTCACGCGCGTTCGTGCCAGCGCAGCCGAGCAGCCCTTCAGCACCCCGTCGCAATTCTTCGGCGAATGGAGCCCAGCCGCAATGGCGAGTGCGCGGCGCGCCACCGTCCGCATCACGGCAACCGCCAGAGGTACCGCGAATGACGGAACCGCCCTCGCGGACCTCTCGGGCGCAGGCGTCTCCCTCGGCGACGGTCGCATCCTGACGTCTTCGTCCCTGGTCGCTGGTGCCGGAGCGATCGACGTCATGACCTCCGACGGGGGCCGATACCGGATCGAGAAAGTGCTCGGCATCGACGCGCGGACCGGCCTTGCACTACTCCACTTGCCATCGGCCGGCCGGAACCTGCATGCCATCGAATTCGCTGGCGATGCTCCGCGAGCCGGCCAGGCAATCTTTGCTTTCCGGCCCGACGCCCCGGGCGGCGAACGTGGCATGCTTTCGGCCGCGAGCCGCAATGTCGGATCGGGGCCCTACGATCTCGTCCAGTACGACCTCGACCTTGGCGACACCTGGGGCGGCGCGCCGGTGTTCGATGCCACCGGGCGCCTCGCGGCGATCACCATCGTCAAGTATCAACCCGAGGTCGCAACGTCCGGCAAGACTGCCTCCCTCCACTTCGGCGCCCCCGCGGCTCTCGCCTCGGCCGTTGCCGGCGAACTCGCCAAGGCGGGCACCGTCTCGCGCGGCTGGCTGGGCGTCAAGATCCAGAACCTGTCGCCGGAGATCGCCACCTCGCTCGGACGGAGCGACAGCAAGGGCGCGCTCGTCACCGAGCTCACCGAGGGCGGCCCCGCCGTGAAGGCCGGCCTGCTCGCGGGCGACCTCATCCTCGCAGTCGACGGCACGGGGATCGCCGATACGAGAGACCTCGCGCGCCGCATCGCGGGCCACGCCCCGGGCAGCCGCGTCACCCTCGACATCGTTCGCCAAGGCGCTTCCGCCCGCATCGTGTTGACGCTCGGCACCTTCCCGACGGCCGCGCCGCAGCTGGCCGCCGCACCGGCGAATGCCGCGCCGGAGGCGCCTGCCGCCCCGCCGCTCGAGGACACGCTCCCTCTCGGCGCCGTCGAACTCGCGATGTTGACTGCGCAGCGCAAAGTGCAATACGGCGTCGTGACTGCGACCGATGGTGTATTGGTTCAGAGCGTCACCCCCGGCAGTCAGGCCGCCGAGAAGGGGCTCACCGTTGGGAACGTGATCGTGGAGGTCGGCCAGGAAAGCGTACGATCGCCCCGCATGCTGGCATCCATCGCGGAAACCGCCGCCAACGCCGGGCGCGACAAGCTGCTCCTCCTGGTCTGGTCGAAAGAGGGGCAACGGTTCGTCGCCCTTCCGGTCTCGGAGTTGCTCCCTGCCAAGACGGTGAACACATCGACCGCCCGCCCCAGCCTATGGCGCGCCGTCACCTTCGGTGAGGGCAATCTCGGTCGCGATCCCGGCACCGCCGCCGACCTCATCATCGGGAGTTTGCGCGATGAAGGCTGGCAGGGCGAAGTCGGGCGCATCCTGTCGGCCGGCGCCGGCGAATTGCCCGACGACGTCCGCCGCGCGCTCCAGCAGGAGTTGAAGAGCCGTGGCCTCTACAAAGGGGCGATCGACGGCGACATCGGGCCCGGAACGCAGCGCGCCTTGCGCAGCCTCGTGCCGTGAATTTCGCCGCTCGATGAACGCGAGGGCCCGGGGGCGCCGACCGCTCCCGGGCCTCGGCTGGTGATCGCGACCGCCGCGATTCCACTTCTGGCCCCGTCCCTGATCGGATAGTGTAGCGCGCAACGAAGTAGCGATCAGGGGGCTGACGGCATGAGCGCATGGATCCGGATGATATCGGACGAGGAGGCCTCGCCTGAATTGAAGGCGGTGCTCGACCTCGCCCGCACGCCGCACGGCACGGTCGACAATGTCATGCGGGTCCACTCCCTGCGCCCGAACACCATGCGTGGCCACGTCATCCTCTATCGCGCCGCCCTCCACGACGACACCAACACGCTGCCCATGTGGCTCCAGGAGACGGTCGCCTCGTACGTTTCCATCCTGAACGACTGCCCCTATTCGCTCGCCAACCACTGGTCCAACGCCCGTCACCTGATGGCCGACGATGCCCGCGCCGATCGCATCAAGGCCGCCCTCGACGCCCGGCGTCCGGCCGACGTTTTCGACGGTCGTGAACTCGCGCTGATGGAGTACGCCGAAAAACTCACGCTGCGCCCCGGCGCCATGCAGCGCGCCGACGTCGAGCGCATGCAGGCGGCCGGCCTCGACGACGGCGAAATCCTGGAGGCCAACCAGATCATCGGTTATTTCAACTACGTGAACCGGTTGCTCAACGGTCTCGGCGTCTCGACGGCGGGCGACGTCATCGGCTATTACGCCAAGGACTGAAACGTCGGGATCGCCCGACCGTGTCGCGCCGGCCGGTGGCCGACTCGACCAAGGGGGCGGAGAAGTGGTGGGGAGATCAGCGGCGATGACGAGCCTCGACGACGCCGCCACGGACCTTCGGCGGGGAGCCCGAAATCTGCTGCTCGACTGTGCCGGCCTCGCGCCGGGCGAGCGCCTCCTCCTCGTGCATGAGCGGCCCGACCTCGGCTGGTACGATCGCGGCGCCGCCGACGCGCTGGCGGACGCGGCCCGCCGGATCGGCGCCGAGGTCTCGATGGTCGAGGTCGACGGCCCTGCCAATGCCCCCTCGCCGTCGCTCGCGGCCGCCATGGCCCGGAACGACGTGACCGTTTTTCTCGCCCGCATCGGCGATCAGGGTCGCTTCGATGCCGTCCCAGCCGGCCAGCGCCGCGTCATGAGTTATGCGCGAACGGCCGCGCAATTGGCCTCCGCATTCGGCACGACGCCCTATGCCGCCACCAAGGCGCTGAAGGAGGCGGTCGACGATATCCTCCTTTCCGCCCGTCACATCGAGATCACCTGCCCGGACGGCACGGCTGTTTCCGGGACGCCGCCGCTTGCCGTGCCCCGCGCCGATGTCACGGTCCGGCGCTTTCCGCTCGGTGTGCCACAGCCGGTGAGCGCCAGGGGCTTTTCCGGTCGGGTCGCGCTGCGCGACTACCTGACCCCGACCGGCTCGCGCGTCTACGAGCCCGCCTGTATTCCCCTCGAGGCGACGGTCCACGCCCATTTCGAGGCGGGCCGCCTCGACCGGCTTTCGGGTCCCGCCGGCGTGGTCGCGCTCATCGAGGAGCATTACGAGCACGTTGCCGGGCTCTTCGGCATCGACCGGGCCGTCGTACACTCCTGGCATGCGGGCTTCCATCCGGCCTGCGGTTTTTCCGGGCGCCCGGCCGATGACCCCGACCTCTGGTCCAACTCGGTCTTCAACAGTCCCCGCGCCCTGCATTTCCACACCTGCGGCGACTATGCGCCGGGCGAAATCTGCTGGCTCGTTCCGCAACCGACCGTGACGGTCGATGGAACGGCGCTCTGGCAGGATGGCCGCCTGCACGCCGAACGCTTCGAGCCGACGGCGCGCTGCCTCGAGGTGCACCCCGCGCTGCAGGAATTGTTTTCCTCACCACCGGCGCCCATCTCGGCCTGAGCCCGCCGGGCACCTGCCCGTTGCGCCGGGTGGGTCAGTGCGAAAGAATCTGCGAGAGGAAGAGCTTGGCCCTGTCGCTGACAGGGGCGTTGAAGAACGTCTCGGGGCTCGCTACCTCGACGATCTCGCCATGGTCCATGAAGACGATGCGATCCGCCACCTTGCGCGCAAAACCCATCTCGTGCGTCACGCAGATCATCGTCATGCCGTCCTGCGCCAGCTCCACCATGACATCGAGCACACCGGAGATCATTTCCGGATCGAGCGCTGAGGTCGGCTCGTCGAACAGCATGATCTTGGGCCGCATGCAGAGCGCGCGGGCGATCGCGACGCGCTGCTGCTGGCCGCCCGAGAGCTGCGCCGGATATTTTCCCGCCTGCTCGGCGATTCGCACCCGCTCGAGGTAGTGCATCGCGAGATCGCGCGCCTCGGCCTTCGCCACCTTGAGGTTCCGCACTGGCCCGAGCGTGAGATTGTCCAGCACCGTCATGTGCGGGAAGAGATTGAAGCTCTGGAACACCATGCCGACCTGGCGGCGCACCTCCTCGAGGCCGCGCATGCCGGGCGTCACCTCGCGCCCATCGACCCGGATGGTCCCGGCCTGATGTTCTTCCAGCTGGTTGATGCAGCGGATCAGTGTGGACTTTCCCGATCCCGACGGCCCGCAGATGACCACACGCTCGCCGCTCCCCACATTGAGGTCGACGTTGAAGAGGGCGCAGAATTCCCCGTACCACTTGCCGACTCCGGTCATTTCGACGAGGGGCCGGGCGTTGTCTTGTCGTGTCATGCGAATGGCCTCGTCTGGTTCGGCGGTGGCGGCAGCGGGCGGCGTGCCGCCGTTCACCGTCTGCTCTTTCGTGCCCGCGCCTCGAGGCGCGCAAAGAGCACGGCGAAACTGTAGCAAAGTACGAAGTAGAGGCCCGCCACGAGGATCCACGTCTCGAACACGCGCGTCGTCGAGGCCGCTACCTCGGTCGCGAGATACGTGAGCTCCTGGATGGAGATGAGGGAGACGATGGCGGAATCCTTGATGAGCGTGATGAACTGGCCAGCGAGTGGTGGCAGGATTCGGCGCACCGCTTGCGGCATCACGACATCGCGCAGCACGTTGAATGGCGAGAGCCCGATCGCCCTGGCCGCCTCCCACTGCCCCTTTTCGACGGACTGGATGCCGGCCCTGACGATCTCCGTGATGTAGGCCCCCTCGAACAGCGCGAGGCAGACCACACCCGCGATGAAGTTGTCGATTAGCGCCGGCGAGCCGAAAGCGAAGACGAAGAGCGAGTTGTCCACGAGCGGACTGTTGCGATCGATCGAGTCGAGTCCGATCGCGGGAAAGAGCTGGCTGGAGATGAAATAGTAGAAGATGAAAATGAACACGACCGGCGGAATGTTGCGCACGAGTTCCACATAGCTGCGCGAGAGGATGCGCAGCGTGAGGTTGCTCGAAGTGCGGCAGTAGCCCATTACGCCGCCGATGATTGTAGCAAGGATGGTCGCCCAGAACGCGAGCCTGAGGGTCGTCGCCAGCCCCTGTAGGAGGAGGTTCGAAACCCAGGTGCCGGTGCCCTCGTCGAAGCGCACGACGAACCCGAACACGCGCGACCAGTCCCAGTGATAGACCAGCACGCCGTTGACCCGATAGGCGATGAAGATCACCAGCAGCGCGATGGCGCCGAACACGACGAAGTCGAGCGCCGAAAGGCGACGCGGCGGCGGCGGTGGTGGTGGCGTCGTCCGGTCCATCGGCAGGCCGTGTCCTCGCGGTTGCGATTGCCGCCGGCGGGTCGCTCTCCGCCGACGGCGCTTCTCTCAGCCCGGGTTGGCTGCCGTTTCGGTGTCCCCGCTCATTGCGTCGGGGCGACGTTGTCCTTCCACGCCGCCTGGCTCTTGAACCAGTAGTCGTGACGCTCCTTCAGCCAACCGCTGCTGTTGTTCACCAGGATCCAGTTGGAGAAATAGTTGAGCGCGTCGTGATCGCCCTTGCGCAGCGCGAACGCCTCGTCGCCCGTCGTCAGGTTCGTGCCGTCGAAGGCCACGAACACCTTGTCGGGATGCGCGTCGGACCAGAAGCGCGGCTTCGGCGCGCTCGAGATCATCGCGTGTGCGTTGCCGTTGACGACCTCCTGGAACGCTTGGGCGTCGTCGTCGAACTGGCGCAGCGTCGCCTTGGGGAAGAGCTTCTGAGCGGCGTTGCAGGGCGTCGCGCCGCGCCGGCAGGCGATGGTGACGCCTGCGGCATTGTAATCCTCACGTGTCGTGAACGAGCCGGCCAGCGCCTTGTTGGCGGCCATCTGCTGGCCGGAGTGGGCGTAGGGGATGGTGAAGTTGACCGTGAGGTTGCGCTGCGGCGTGATCGACATGCCGCCGATGATGACGTCGAACTTCTTGGCGATGAGGGCGGGGATGATGCCGCTCCAGGCCGTTGGAACGAACTCGACCTTGACGCCCATGTCCTCGGCGACTTTGGTGGCGACGTCGATTTCGAAGCCCATGAGGTTGCCGGCCTTGTCGCGCATCGCCCAAGGCACGAACGTGCTCATGCCGACGCGCAACGTGCCGCGCTGCTGAATTTCTTCCAGCAGGCCCTGTGCCGAGGCGCCCTGGGAGCCGCCCGTCACGGCGGCGGCCGCGAGCGCCGCGGCGACCGCGAGACCCTTCAGCCGATTCCACATTTTCATTCTCCTCCTCCGTCTTTCGGATGCTCTAGCGCCTGCCCGCGTCGAGCTTTCTTTCGAGCATCGTCACGGCCAGGGACAGGCTGACGGTGAGTGCGAGATAGATGCCCGCGACGATGAACCAGATTTCGAACGCCATGAAGGTGTCCGATATGAGATTGAGGCCTTCCGTCGTCAGTTCGGCGACCGCGATGACGCTGACGATCGCGGAATGCTTGACGAGCGAAATGATGAGGCCGGTGAGCGGTGGCAGGATGAGTGGCAGCGCCTGCGGGATGACGATGAAGCGGTACTTGTCCGCGGTCGTGAAGCCGTTGGCGTCGGCCGCCTCGTACTGGCCGCGATCGACGGCCTGGATACCGCCCCGGATGATCTCGGCGGCGAACGAGCCCTCGAAGAAGGCGAGACACAGCACACCGGCCCAGAAGCGGTCGACGCCGAAAATCGGCGCCAGAACGAAGTAGAAGAGGAAGAGCTGGACGAGCAGCGGCGTGTTGCGGATCGCCTCGAGGTACCAGGTCGCCACTATGCGCCCGGAGATCGAATCCGAAAGGCGAAGGAACGCCGTGACCAGCCCGATGGCGATCGCGAGAACGCTGCTGATCGCCGCGAGACGGATCGTCTCGATGAGGCCGCGCACGAGCGGCCCGTAGATCACCTCGCCATCGATCACACGGTAGAAGAACGGTGGGACGCGGTACCACTGCCAATTGTATTCCATGGCCGCTGCGCCGCGGTAGATGAGCCAAGCAATGAGGCCGAGCACGATCACCGCCTGCGCCACCTCACCCCCTCGGCGCAGGGCGCGCCCGGTGATCGGAACGCGGGGCGCCCGTCTTTCGGAACTGGGGCTTGGCACTGTCGTCACGTTCATCGCAGCGACAGCTGAGGTGGGATGGTGGAACGCACGGACAGGCACCCGATGCACGAGTACGGACGAACGCGAGTATCCCCATAGGCATATCGCGAAGTCAACGAGGTTGCGGCTCTGGATTGCGCGGATGCTATGACTTGGCGCTCCCGAACGTTGGTGCTCTGCCGATCAGGAAACAATGCGCCCGCGAGTGGGCGTAGGCTTCATCGATCGTTGCGGCCATGCCGGAGACGTCCTTCGGCTCCTCGATCGCCGTGTAGCCGAGACCCATGACGTCGAGGATCGGCTCGACGATGCGCACGCCATAGGACGCCGATTGCCGCGACCGCAGGTGCGGTTCCTTACCCTGCAACCCGACCATCATACAGATCGGCAGCTCGTAATCCATGGCGATGGCCCGCACGGCATTGAGCGAATCCATCAGCCCCGTCTGCTGCATCATCAGCACCGCGCGCGTCCCCGTGTAGGACATCGCCGCGCAGATCGAGACCCCCTCGTCCTCCTTGCAGATGCGCACGAGCTTGAAATCGGGGTCGCGCGAGATCGGCCAGAGGAGGCCGTCGCTCGTGACGATGTCGGGCAGCGCGACGACGAACCGCACACTGGCCCGCTTGAGTTCGGCGATGATCGCTTCGCCACTGGGCGCTGCGAACGGTGCGCCGCCGCATGCCCCGTCGCCGTGCCGAGCGGCCTCAACCATTACCACCTCCCTCGAGAAACATCTGCAGCGCGAGCACGGCGGCTCCGATCTCCGCCTCCCGCCCGATGGTGATGCGGATGCAATCGTCGTAGGCCGGGGCGGCAAAGCGGCGCACGGCGATGCCGCCGCGTCGCAGCGCATCGCTCGCCGCCGCTGCCGTGTGGCTGGCTTTGGGGAACCGCACGAGCACGAAATTACCCTGGCTCGGCACCGGCGCGAGACCGAGCGCCGCGAGCTGTGTTGTCAGCAGACCACGCAAACGGATGGTTGTCTCGCGCACGTGGCGCGCGTGTTCCCGATCGCCGATCGCCGCCATCGCCGCCGCGAGCGAAGGGCTTGCGACGGGGAACGTCATTCCGATCCGCATCACCGCATCGACCACCGCGCGCGGGCCGTACAGCCAACCGACGCGGGCGCCTGCAAGGCCATGAATCTTCGAGAACGTGTGCGTGACGACGACGTTCTCGGCCTCCTCGACCAGCCGGTGGCCGGGAGAATAGTCGGCCGCGTCGGCATACTCGGCATAGGCGCAGTCGAGCACCAGCAGGACGTTGCCGGGCAGGCCGGCATGCAGCCGCCGCACCTCGCTTTCCGAAAGGTAGGTGCCGGAGGGGTTGTCCGGATTGGCGAGGTAGACCATGCGCGTGCGCTCGCCGACCCGCGCGAGGATGGCCTCCACACTCGCCTTGAGCGCCTCGTCCGGTGCCGCGATTGCCACGGCATCGTTGGCCAGGGCGTAATTGGGCACCTTCGGGTAGCCATTGGCGCTGCGAACAAGCTCGCTGCCCGGCGCGAGGTAGGCCCGGGCAAGGCGCGCCAATAGATCGTCCGAGCCGTGTCCTATCGCGATCCGGTCGGCGTCGAGTTCGTGCGCCTCCGCGATCGCCGGTGCGAGCTGTCTGTGCGGCTCCTCGAAGTAGCGCTCGATACCGCTGACCGCGGCCCGCGCAGCCTCGATGGCTCGCGGGCTCGGCCCGAAGGCGCTTTCGTTGGAGTTGAGCGCGATGGCGACCGGGGGGCCATCCAGGCCGGCCTGCGCGAGCATGTGGCCCTTGATGGTGAGCAGTCCGGGGCGGGGTGTGGGGCGCGTCATTGCCGGCTCATGTTGTCCTAGGTCGCCATCTATCACATTGCCGGTTCGAATTTTCAATTCGCTTTCGCTGATCTTATGCTAGGCACGGTCCAGCACCTGTCCCGCATACCGGAGCCACCATGCCGGAGAGCGCGCCGGTCAGCCGGCTGACGAGCACGATCGACCTTTCAGCGCCTGGCAAGCGGTTCGGGGAGCTTTGCCTGCGCTGGTCGGACAACGCCCAGCCGCTCGGCTATCACGCCATTCCGGTCGTCGCCATCGTGGGCAAGCCCGGGCCGAGCGCGCTCCTCGTAGCCGGTGTCCACGGCGACGAGTTCGAGGGTCCCGCCGCGCTCATGCGTCTCGCCCACGCGCTCGAGCCGGACGAGGTCGATGGCCGCATCGTCATCCTCCCGGCCCTCAACATGCCGGCGGTTGAGCGCTCGAGCCGTGTCTCCCCGCTCGACGGCGTCAATCTCAACCGGGCCTTTCCGGGCGATCGCGACGGCGGTCCGTCCGCCATGCTCGCGCACTACGTCGAGGCGGTCCTGATGCCTGGCTGCGACCTCGTGGTCGATCTCCACAGCGGCGGGAAGGCCTCCGTTTTCACCCCATGCGCCCTTGCCGCGCGGGATGGGGATCGGCTCCTCGAGGCGCGCAATTTCGCGCTTGCCAGGGCATTCGGCGCCCAGACGGTCTGGGTTCTCGGCGGCTTCAACGACAATCGCAGCGTCAATGCCGCCGCCGCCCGTTGCAAGGTTCCGATGATCGCTGCCGAACTCGGTGGCGGGGGCGGCTGCGAGCCGGCCCTCGTGGCGCTCGCCGAGGTGGGCGTTCGGCGCTGCCTCGCCGCCGTCGGCATCCTCGCCGATGCGCCGGCACCTCCGGATTGGACCACTGGCCGGCCACGCCCGGTCGAGATCCGTTCGCTTTCACAGAATGTTTATGCTCCCTTGAATGGCGTCTTCGAGCGCGCGTTCGCGGCCGGCGACGAAGTCGAGGCGGGCGATGTCGCCGGCCGGCTGTACCTCCTCGACGAACCGGGCCGGGTCCCGATCGAACTACGCTTTCCCGTGAGCGGTCTGGTTCTTGCCCACGGCAACAGGGGGCATGCTATGCGGGGCGACATGTTGGCGATGGTCGCGGCCGACGCGACCGACGTGGAACTGGGAGGAGCCTCATGACAACGGCGAGCTTCGTTCGCAATGCCTGGTACGTGGCGGGCTGGAGCCGCGACTTCGGTCGCGAAATGCGCGCCCTTCGCATCCTCGGGGAGGACGTGGTCTTCTACCGGCGCGAGGACGGCGCGCCGGTCGCCTTGGAGGACGCCTGCCCCCACCGCAAGCTGCCGCTTTCCAAGGGCCGCCTCATCGGTGACGACGTCGAGTGCGGTTATCACGGGTTGACGTTCGACTGCTCCGGCGCCTGCGTCCGCGCGCCGACCCAGGAAGGGCACATCCCGGCTCGCGCCGTGGTCCACAGCTATCCCGTGGCGGATCGCTGGGATCTCCTCTGGGTTTGGATGGGTGAGCCGGCCGCCGCCGACCCCGAGGCGATCATCGACATTCCGCATTTCGACGATCCGACCTGGGGGCGCACGCCCGGCGGCAGCATGGACGTCGCTTGCAATTACCTTTACGTCATGGACAACCTCCTCGATCCGTCCCATGTCGCCTGGGTGCACGTGACATCGTTCGCCGGTGCCGGCACCGAGAGCGAGCCGCTGCGGGTCGACACGCTCGAGGATGGCGTGCTCGTCTGGCGCTGGCTGAACGATCGCCCGCCGCCGCCCTACTATGCGAACCTTGTCCGGTTTTCCGGCAATTGCGATCGCAAGCAGCACTATGAGTGCCGCGTCCCCTCGATCGCGATCAACAAGTCGATATTCACGCCCAAGGGTACGGGAGGATCGGAAGGCGCGCTTCCCGCCGAGGCTTTCATCAACGTCTCTTACAACTTCATGACGCCCGTCGACGAGGCCAACACCCGCTACTTCTGGTTCCAGCATCGCAACACCGACCCCGACAACGCGGAGGTCTCGCAGCGGATGTTCGAAGGAGCGAAAATGGCGTTCGAGGAGGATCGCCTCGTTCTCGTACACGTTCAGGACGGCATGGCTCGCTCGCGCACGCCGCATTTCAATCTCGGCATCGATGCGGGCGCCGTCCGCTTTCGTCAGATGGTGGACCGGCGCATCGCTGGCGAACGGCCAGCGGGCTGAGTTGGCGCCGCAACTCAGGAGGCCGCGATCCCGGCCCCCCCTTCGCTCTCCGCGAGCGGGCGGATGGAAACGCGCGTGTCACTGACCGCCGGTGACTTGCCGGTGCGCGCCGTCGACGCACGGACCAGTGCGCTGACCGTGCCCCCGCTCGTGGTCCGCTTGCGCCAATGCCCGTGCACCATGGCCACGACACCCGGACGCACCAGCCGGCCGACACGCGCAACGGCAATGAGTTCGCCCAGTGCGTTGGAGACGACGACCATGCTGCCGTCGGCTATGCCGAGGGCTTGCGCATCTGCCTCGTTGATCGAGATTTCCAGGGGCTCGGCGGATGACGCCGTCGCCTCGCCGTCGCCATAGCAGGAGTTGAGGAACCGGTGTGACTTCGAACTGATCAGATGGAATGGATGGCGCTCGGCGTCCCGCCTCTTCGCACCTCCCGCCTCGACATGGCATGGCAGCGGGTCGACCGGTGTGCCATCCTGTCCACCCTCGTAGCCTTGTCGGAAATGCGCCATCACGAATGCGCCCCTGGCGGCGAGGGAGGAGGCGAATTCCGCCTTGCCGCTCGGGGTCGGAAAGCGCCCATCGGCGTGCGGCAGCCGAGTTTCCGCAGCACCGACCGCGAGACGTGCGGAGCCTTTATCGAGAAGCGCCTCGAGAGTGATGCCCGCGAGCGCTGGATGGGTCCAGTCGAGCGCCTCGCGCGCGATCTCGAGATCGCTCCTCAGGAGGCTCGGATGCGCTTTCGCAAGGCCTGTCGCCTCGGCGAGTCGCCGGAAGAGTTCCGCGTTGGAGACGGCTTCGCCGAGCGGTTCGATCGCCGGCAGGTTGGCCATGAGATGGAAATGACCCCAGCTGTACATGATGTCGAACTGCTCGAGCTGGGTCGTGGCCGGCAGCACGATGTCGGCATGCTCGGCCGTCTCGGTCATGAACTGTTCGCTGACGATGAGGAAGAGATCGCTGCGCGCGAGCCCGGCGAGCACCTTGTTCTGCTCCCCGCACGCAGAAAGGGGATTGCAATTGTAGACGACCAGCGCCTCGATTGGCGGCTCCAGTGACCTTTCGCCGGTGAGCAGCGGCCCGAGTTCGAAAAGGTTGAGGACGCGCGTGCCGGGACGAATGAGGTCGGCGCGCGTCAGAGCCGCCCGGTTGATCGGAAAGGCACGGCCGGCACTCTGCATGATGCCGCCGCCGACCTCGCGCCATGAGCCCGTCAGCACCGAGATCGCGCATATCGCCCGCACGGCGTCGCCACCGTTCTCCTGGCGCTCGAGCGCGACGCCGAGCCGCATGGCCAGCGGCTGGGCGGCGGCAAGCGCCTGCGCGAGAGCCACGATTTCCCCGGCGGCAAGCCCCGTTACGCGGCCTGCGACCTCCGGCGGCCAGTCGCGCGCGCGCTCGGCGAGTTCATCGATCCCGATCGCGGATCGCCGGGTGAATTCCTCATCCACCAGCCCATCGCGAAAGAGGACGTGGATGACCCCGAGCGCGAGCGCGCAATCCGTTCCCGGCAGCGGCTGCACGTGCGTGTCTGCCTTGCGTGCCGTCCGCGACAGCCGCGGGTCGATGACCGTGAGTTTCGCGCCCCGCCTCCTGGCCTCGGAGATGAAATGCCAGTGATGCGGCCCGGTCGCCACGATATTGCAGCCCCAGAGCACGATGTGTCGGGCGTGCGCGAAGCTCTCGGCATCGAGTCCCGCGGTCGGCCCGAGTACCATGTTGTGGGCGAGCCCGGCGCCCGAATTGCAGAAGGTGCGTTCCGCGATCGAGGCGCCGAGCGCGTTGAAGAAGGGATCGCCGCAGTGCAGGCCGTTGACCAGCCCCTGCTGGCCGAGATAGCTGCACGGCAGGATCGCTTCAGAGCCACGCCGCGCGGCGATCGCACCGAGCCGCTCCGCGATCTCTACCAGCGCCTCGTTCCAGGTGATCCGCGCGAAGCGCCCCTCACCCTTGGCGCCAACGCGTCGCAGTGGATGCAGGATGCGCCCGGGGTGATGAACGCGCCGTTCGTAGTTCCTGACCTTGGCGCAGAGCGAGCCACGCGTGAAAGGGTGTTCCGGATCGCCCGCCACCCCGATGATGCGATCCTGCTCCACGTGTGTCAGCATCGCGCATGTATCGGGGCAGTCGTGCGGGCAGGCGTTCCTGACCGTGCGCCGACCGTCGCCGGCCGCGCTGCCGCCAGCCGACCCGCCGACGTCCGTGCCAGCGCCACCCGGACCGATCATCATCTCGCCCGCCTCCATCGAGGTCGGGTCGGCGCCCCAGGCCGGTTCGCGCTCATCGCGTTTCGAGCACGAGGGCATCCTCCGGCCGCCATGCGAGTACGACTTTGTCGCCGACCCGCACCGTGACTTCCTCCGGTCGCGTTTCGGTGAGGATCGGCTTGCCGCGGCCGACGTCGATCAGCAGGTCGAGGAGGTTGCCGGAGAACGTGCTGGCGATAACCGTTCCCTGCATCCGGCTGCCGCCACCGCCACCCGAGCCCTCCGGCAACGCCGCGATGTGCTCCGGGCGCACCCCGACGCTGACCCGCTCACCGACTCGCCGGTCACCGGCCTTCGCGCGCACCGTCGTACCATCCTCGAGGCGCACCGTCGCGATTCCTGCGTGGTTCTCGGTGAGCGTCCCCTCGAGCAGGTTGATGCGTCCGACGAAGCCGGCAACGAACGTCGACTTCGGGCGGTTGTAGATTTCCTCCGCGGTGCCCAGCTGTTCGAGGAGGCCCTCGTTCATCACGGCGATGCGGTCCGACATGCTCATCGCCTCCGTCTGGTCGTGCGTCACGAACACGGTGGTGATCTGCAATTCTTTCTGGATGCGCCGCAGTTCGAACTGCATCGTCTCGCGCAGTTTCAGATCGAGCGCGCCGAGCGGCTCGTCCATGAGCAGCACGCGCGGCGGATAGGCCACGGCCCGCGCCACCGCGATGCGTTGCGCCTGGCCACCGCTCAGCTCCGATGGGTAGCGGTTTTCCACCCCAGGCAGCCGCACCAGCTCGAGCAGCTCGCGCACGCGCGGTTCGATCCGTTCGCGCGGCGTGCGCCGCTCGCGCAGTGGGAACGCGATGTTCTCTGCGATCGTCAGGTGCGGAAAGAGCGCATAGTCCTGAAAGACCATGCCGATCTCGCGTCGCTGCGGCGGCAGGTCGGTGACGTCGTCGTCGCCGAGCAGGATCTGGCCCTGCGTCGGATCGATGAATCCGGCGATCAGCCGCAGCGTCGTCGTCTTGCCGCAGCCCGAAGGCCCGAGGAGGGTGATGAACTCCCCCTCCTCGATTTCGAGGTCGAGTGCCCGAAGGGCGGTGACCGCGCCATAGCTCTTGCTGACGCTTTTCAGAGTGACGCGCGACATGCACTGCCCCCGGTCGTCGTGGTTCGCGTCACTATTGGGCGACCATCCGGTTCCACTCGTCCGTCCAGTCGGAGATTTGGAACTTCGAGTAGTCCGTGCGCTGCTGCTTCTGGATCTTCACCGGGTCGAGGACCAGCATCTCCGCGATCACCGGGTCCTCGCCCATGCGAGCGATGGCGTTGCGGTTGATCGGCGTGATGCCGCTCTTCTTGGCGAAGAGGAGCTGGAATTCCTCGTCGAGGTATTCGTTGAGGAACCAGTGCGCGGCCTCCACGTTCGTGCTGTTGCTCATGATGCCGAGCCAGCCTTCCTTGGCGACACCCACCATGCCTTCCTTGATGAAGGGATGCACGCTGGTGACGTTGACGCCCGCGTTCTTCGCCCTGAGGCACCAGCCGGCATTCGAGACCGAGGCATAGACGTCGCCCGACTGGTACTGTTGCACGAGCTCGCCGCCCTGCGACCAGAACTTGAGGATTTTCATGGCCTTGAGCATTTCGAGGGCGGGTTTGATATTGTTTTCATCGCCACCCGTCGCATAGGCGAGCGAGCCGAGATTGGCGAGTCCACCGCCCGAGTTGATGTCGGGAAAGGAAATCCGCCCCTCGAGTTCCGGGCGCACGAGATCCTTGTAGGTCGTCGGGGCCGGGATGCCGAGTTCTGCGAACTTGTCCTTATTGTAGCAAATGACCTCCTGGGTGTGCCAGGACCCGATCATGTTCTCGTTGTACTGGTAGGCGTCCATGTGCTGCTTGTTGGGGATCAGCTCCAGGTTGAGCTTCTGGAGGAAGCCGGCCTCGAGGATGTCGGAGACCTGCGCGTCGAGAATCTCCATGATGTCGAACGGGGCCTGGCCGCGTGCCGCGACGACTTTCGCGAAGTTCGCCTGCGGGCTACCGGTGACGAACTCGATCTTGCCGCCTTCGGCCTCGAAGCGCGGCACGATGCGCTCTTCCATGTTGGCCTTCCAGGAGCCGCCCCAGGTTCCGATTCGCAGCGTTACGCCATCGAATTTTCCGGCGAGCGCGGGTCCGGCGAGCGCCTGCGTGATTGCGAGCAGGGTCCCGACGATCAGGGCCTTGCCGCCAGTCGACTTCCATCCACTCATTCGTATTCCTCCTCCAAGTAGAGAACCGGACGCGCCTTCCGGCCAACCGGTCGTCGCGTCAACTCCCAGTCAGCGCCCTCCTCCGCCCCCCGTTCGGAGCAGGACCTCGAGCCCCACCACCCGCTGCATGACGAGAAGCAGCGCGAGGCAAACCAGTATCACCACGCTCGCCGAGGCCATGAGGCTCGGGTCGAAGTCGTTCTCGAGCGCAAAGAAGATTTCGACGGGGTAGGTGACGAACCCCGGCACCGTGAGGAAGATCGAGATCGGCACGTCTGCGAACGACACCATGAAGGCATAGAGCGCACCCGCATAGACCCCCGGCATGATCACCGGCAGCGTCACCCGCCGGAATGCGCGCCAGGGCGTTGCGCCGTGGATGACAGCGGCCTCCTCGAGCCGCCGGTCGAAGCGCTGCAGGATGGCCGTGACGGTGCCGACCACATAGGGCGTCGCAACGAAGATGTGGCCGAGCGCGAGGCCCGCCAGCGTGCCCTGCCAGTAGAGCCCGGTGAGGTCGCCGACCAGATAGTAGAGCTGAAGGAAAGCAATTCCCGTCACGATGGAGGGAATCTGCAATGGCGCCCGGAAGATTGCCGCGATCAGCGCCTTTCCGGGCAGGTTGCTCCTGACCAGACCGAGCGCGGCCGGCACCCCGAGCAGGCACGCCCCGACCGCCGAGATCGCGGCGAGCGCGAAGCTGAGCCCGAGCGCCTCGAATTGTGTTCGCGGTATCTGAGTGTACCAGTGGAAGGACAGGTTCTTCGGTGGGAAATCGAAGGAGGCGTCGACCGTTTCGGTGGGACCGTTGAACGATGTTCCGATCACCACGACGATGGGTGCGAGCAGGAAGATGTAGGACAGTGAGCAGTAGAGCCAGAAGAGACCCTTGCCGAGGCGGCGTTGCACGCGGTGGATGGAAAAGGGCCTGGCCATCTGTTCACACCGTCACGAGATGGGCCGCCCGCATCCGCCGCAGCAGGTAGATGGAGAGGATGTTGATGAGGATGACCGAGAAAAGCAGCACGGCCGCCAGCGTCGCCGCCATGGAATACTTGATGTCCATGAATACGGTCCGCTGGATCAGAACCGGCAGCGTGAACACGCGTCCGCCCCCGAGCAAGGCGGCCGAGGTGAAGGCGCCCATGCACATGTTGAAGACCATGAGGACCATGGCCGTCACACCTGGCAACGCCAGTGGGAAGATTACGCGGTAATAGACCCGCCAACGGCTGGCCCCGTGGATCTGCGCCGCCTCCTCGAACGAGCGCGGGATGGTCTGAATGACGCTGTAGAGGAGCAGCACCCCGAACCCGAGCGTGAAATGCATGAGGCCGATGACGACGCCCGTCTCCTTGCCGAAGATGCTGTAGGGTCCGCTGACGAGGCCGAGCGAGAGCAGCGTCTTGTTCAGCACCCCGCTCGCCGAGAAGATCACGATGAGGCCGTAGACCTTGATGACGATGGTGATGAAGGTGGAGACGACGATGCTCGCGAGCAGAACCATCGCCCACCTCGAGCGCATGCGCGCGATGAGGTAGGCGACGGGAAATCCGAGGAGGAGCGTGAAGAGTGCCGCGAGCGCCGAGGTCTTCACCGTCACCCAGAGGGTGTTCAGATAGAAGCCGTCCGTGAAGAACCTGACGTAGTTGTCGAGGATGAAATCTTTGCCGGTGCGCCCCAGCCCGAGATCCTTGAAGAAGCTGCGCTCCAGGAAGACGAGCTGCGACGCCGCGACCAGGATGAAACTGAACACGAAAGGGGGAACGAGCAGTAGCCACCAACGGACGTGCAACTCTCCGCCCCCAGACTCGCGGCCCGGCTCCACCGCCGACGCCACCACAATTGGCGCGGTAAGGAACCCTCGCGGGCCCTATTCCACGAACGTGTGCCAAGCAACGAGGCGCACCGCCCCAGCCCCCACATCGTCATTCTTGAACCCTCCAGTCATTCGGTCAAGCCCCTTTCACCCGATCGCAAATGCTGATTTGTTATGCAAACGGTCGGCCGAATGCCAACCCTTCGCGAGCACGGGTGCGCCGAAGTGACGTGGCTGAGGGCGTATCCGAAGGTCGCCACAGGCAGTGGCAGGTTCGCTGTGGTCGTCGACAGCTCGCATGGGGGAGCCCGAAAGATGAGTGCAGCGCACCGCGCCGAAGGTGTCACCGACGGCGGTAGTGACGTCGTCACGGCGATCCTCGTCATGCTGTTGTCGACGCTGTTCCTGTCGGTGATGCAGGCGCTGGTGCGCTACATCGGCGATGACATGTCCGCGATCCAGGTGACGTTCCTGCGCAGCATCTTCGGGCTGATTTTCATCCTCCCGTTCCTCGTCGGCAAGGGTCGGGCGGGTCTGGTGACCCACCGCCCCGGCCTGCATGCGCTGCGCGGCGTCCTGATCGCCGTCTCGACGGTCACCTTCTTTTGGGGTCTGGCCCGCGTGCCGCTGGCCGAGGCGACTGTGCTGAGCCTCGTCGGGATCATCTTCGGCTCGGTCGGTGCGGTGATCTTCCTCGGCGAGCCGATGCGCTGGCGGCGCTGGTTGGCCGTTGGTGTGAGCTTTCTCGGTACCCTCGTCATTCTGCGCCCCGGCTTGATCGAACCTTCGCTCGGCGCCTATGCGGTTCTCCTCTCGTCGATCACCTGGGGTCTCGCTCTGGTCGTCGTGAAGGAACTCTCGCGCACCGATTCATCGCTCTCCATCATCGCCTGGTCGCTCATCCTGATGACGGTGTTCTCCTTCGTGATGACGATCCCGGTCTGGCGTTGGCCGAGCCTGGAGGAATGGTTCGTTGGCGCGCTGATCGGCGCCACCGCCACCGCCGGTCATTTCGCCATGACGAAATCGCTGCAGCTCGCCGATGCCACCATCGTGCTGCCGCTCAACTTCACGCGCCTCATCTGGGCGGCGCTCATCGGTTATGTCTGGTTCGCCGAGGTGCCCGACGTCTGGACCTGGGTCGGCTCGATCCTCATCGCGGGCAGCGTCACCTACATCAGTCGGCGGGAGGCGGCCCTGCGCCGTCAGGCCGTTGCCGCCCGAACGGCGCACGATCCCGCGCCCAGGCCGGCGCCCTGAACCTCAGGCGACGGGGCGCGCGCGGCGGCCCGAACCCGCCCCTTCGAGGAGGAATTCGGCCAGGAGTGCGTCGAACACCTCGGCCCGCTCGACCTGGACGAGATGCGAGGCGCCCTCGATGATCTCGAGCTGTGCGCCCGCCACCCCCGCCGCGATGCGCTCGGCATCGGCTGGCGGTGTCGCAACGTCGCCGACCCCGGTGATCAGCAAGAGCGGCGTGGTGATCTCGACCAGCCGCTCGCGCACGTCGAAGTCGCGCACTGCCATGCTCGAGGCGGCATAGCCGGCGAGCGGCGCGCCCAGCACCATGCGCCGTACAGCCGCGACCTCCTCGCGGCCGGCGGTAAGGAACGGCGGCGTGAACCAGCGAGCCAGCAACTCGTCGATGATCCCCTCGAGGCCGACCTCGGCGAGCCGTGCGAGCCGCCGGTCGAACCCCGATTTGTCGTCGACGCCCGCGCTCGCGCCGACCAGCACCATGCGGGCAAAGCGCTCCGGCGCCTCGAGCGCGAGCCAGAGCCCGACCATGCTGCCGAGCGACAGTCCGCAAAAGGCCGCCCGACGGACCCCGACATGATCCATGACCGCGAGCGCGTCACGCCCGAAGTCGGCGATCGCATAGGGCCCGGGTGGCACCGACGATCCGCCATGTCCGCGACCGTCGATGTTGAGGATGGCGAAGTGCGCGCCGAGCTGGCGGACTTGCGGCGCCCAGAGCCCGCGGTTCGCGCCGAGCGAATGGTGCAGCACCAGCCAGGGCTGACCAGGCGTGCCCTCGACGACGTATTCGATCTCCGTCGCCCCGGTCCTCAGTCGCGCCATGTCTCGTCCCCTTCGACCCGCGTTCCGCCACCTGCGCCATGCCCGGCGTCCGACGATCCGGCATCCCGGTACATCGCGGGTCGCTCCATCATCTCCATCACCAACTCCTCGGCGCCGAACCCGTCCCGCGGCAGACTGAGCGCCTGCTGGCCGTTGTAGGCCAGTGCCGCCTGCACCCGGCGATCCAGGTAGTAGGCACCCGCCACCACCTGCATGAGCAACGTGAGTTCACCTGGTTGCTCGGCTTCGATCCGCTCGAGCGCAGCCTCGGGCGCGGTGCCGGCGAGCTTTTCGAGCAGCCGCGAGAGCGGCGCCAGAAGGTCGGGTCTCGCCGCCAGCACGGCATCCGTTGGGGCACCGGAAAGCGCCAGTTCGTCGGCTCCCGGCATGGCGCTATGGGCGGGCGCGATGAGCGCCGCGAGTCCGGCGAGCGTCGCGCGCTGGCTCGGTCCGAGCACGCCAGGTGCCGGTTCTCCTGTTTGAGTATTCTTCTTGCCGCCGTCGGTCATCCCGCCACCGCCATGTCCCTGCGGCGCGCAAAGACGCCGTCCGCGGCCCTGAGCGCGAGCGCCGCGATCGTCGCTGCCGGATTGACGCTCGAGCATGTCACGAAGACGCTGCCGTCGACGATCATCAGGTTGGGGATGTCGTGGCAGCGGTTCCAACGATCGACCACCGAGCGTTCGGGATCGTCTCCCATCCGGCAGGTGCCGAGCGCGTGCCAGCCATTCTCCACCACGAGCTCGCGCGTCAGCGTCCGCCGTGCCCCTGCCTCCAGGAACGATTCCTCGGCCCGGCGCGACATGAAGGCCAGCATCGCGCGCGCGTTCTCCGCGATGCGGTAGGTGAGGCGCGGTGCCGGCATGCCGTGACGGTCGCGCAATGCCGCATCGAGCGTGACGTTGTTGTTCTCGTCCGGCAGGTCCTCCGCCGTGATGCCCCAGACAGCCGAGCGCCCGAGCCATTCCGCGACGTTGCGGTGCATCGCCTCACCCCAGACCCGTTTCCCGGGACGCGGATAGAGAGCCGCCAACAGCGGTCCGCCCGAGGGCGACAGGTTCCACTTCGCGCCCCTGAGGAATCCCCGTGCGCCGTCCGTTTCCGCGAACTGCATGGAATAGAGGCTCTGGCCCCAGTGCCCTTGCCAACTGGTCATCGGCTCGTCGAATTGACCGATGATGCGGGCGAGCGGGTGCATCATCAGGCGGCGTCCGACCAGTCCGGAGCTGTTGGCGAGGCCACCCCCGCCCGAGTTCAGGAGAATTCGCGGCGTCGCGATGGCATGCGCCGCGAGCACGACGAGACGGGCCCGCGCGTGCTGCTCGCGGCCCTCGGCATCGTGATAGATCGCCCCGTCGGCGCGGCCGGCGTGGTCGATCGTGATGCGCGCCACGCTCGCCCCGGTGACGAGCCTTGCCCCGAGCCGTTCCGCTTTCGGCCAGTGTGTGAGGTCCGTCGAGGCCTTGGCGGTTTCGTTGCAACCCGCCCGGCAGGTGCTGCGCTGCACGCAGGGTCGCCGGCCGTCGTAGGCGCGCGACGCGATGGCATTCGAGCCCGGCCACCAGTGCCAGCCGAGCCGCATGTGCGCCGCCGCCACCCGTTCGCCCCATGCCCCGATCGGCAGCGGTGGCATCGGATAGTCAGGGCGCGGCGGATAGGCCGGATCGCCGGCGAGACCGGAGACGCCGAACTGGCGGTCCACCGCGTCGTAGTAGGGGGCCAGTTCGCGGTAGTCGATCGGCCAGTCGTCGGCCACGCCATCGAGTGAGCGGACCCGGAAATCCGATGGCAGAAAGCGCATCCAGTGGGCGCTGTAGAGGATGGTGCTGCCGCCGGCGCCGTGAAACAGCATCGGTTTGATGTCGGAGGTATCGTCTGCGATCGGCGTGTCGTCCGGCCCGCGCCGCACATTGGGGTTCGCATGCCACGGCCCGAGCGCGGCGAGTTCGAATTCGTCGCGCCGGCCGGGATAATCCTCCGGGCTCCATCGCCGCCCCTGCTCGAGGCAGACGACATCGACCCCCGCCTCGGCGAGCCGAAGCGAGAAGACGGCACCCGACAACCCTCCCCCGATCACCAAAACGTCCGACTGCATGTGCCAGTCTGGCGCCCGAACCATGGTTGGCGCAAGGGCTGACGTCGTGCACTTCGAGATCGGCGAGGTCCGCGCGAGTCCGGCTGGACGCCGTCCGGTCCGATTGCCATATGTCGTAATGTTATGATAGCGGCCGTAGATGGTTCGCAGACGGGGAGTGCCCATTTGACCTTCCGCCAGCTCGATGCCTTTCGCGCCTTGATGCTCACCGGCACGGTGACCGGCGCGGCGCAGATGCTGGGCATCTCGCAGCCGGCCATGAGCCGGCTGATCGCCGATTTCGAGGAGGAGGTGCAACTGCGCCTCTTCAACCGCACGGGCCGCCGGCTGGTGCCGACGAGCGAGGCGCGGGCCCTGTTCGAGGAAGTGCGCCGCGCCTTTGCCGGGTTGGACCGGATTCGCGAGGCCGCGGAGGCGATCCGCGCCTACAAGCACGAGCGGCTGCGCGTGGTCGCCATTCCGAGCATCGGTGCCGGCGCGGGTGTCGAGCTGGTGCGCCGCTTCGCCGAGACGCACCCGAACGTCTCGATCTCCCTCGAGATCCAGGCGACCAACGGCGTCATCGATCTCATCACCGCGCAGCAGGCCGACGTCGCCATCGCCCACCCCTATATCGAAACGGCGAACGTCAATTCCCGCGTGCTCGATTCCGGGCCCTCCGTTTGTCTTCTGCCGGTCGGCCATCCGCTGGCCCGCGCCGAGGTGATCCGACCGCAGGATCTGCGCGGCGAGAGCTACATCTCGTTCCGTCCAGATTCGGTCTACCGCCACCGCATCGACTCGCTGTTCCGCGAGGCGGGCATTTCGCGCGACATGCGCTTCGAGGTGCGCACCACCGAGGGTGTCTGCGCCATGGTGGCGGCCGGGCTCGGTGTCGCCATCGTCGGCCCCTACCTGCCCGATCAGGCCGTCGTGGGCTGCGTCGTGCGCCCGTTCGAGCCTGTCGTCCTCGTCGAACTGGCGTTGATCTGGTATGCGAACCAGCCGCTATCGGCCATCGCCGAGGAGTTCCTCGCCATGGTCGAGCGCCATTTCCTCGACGAGCAGGTCCAGGTGTCGGTCGGGGCCTGACGATCGCTTCGACGCGTACCGCCCGCCGCCGACTGATCAGACCTGGTTGATTGCCGTGCGAAACCGCTCGCGCGCCGCGCTGCTGTGAATGGTGGCATAGTCGCGCGGGTAGTTCTCGCCCGGCTCGATCGCGAGCACTGTGAGGCTTGGGCCGGGGCTTTCGAGAATCGCAGCGATATTTTCCTCCAGCTCGCCGAGCGCCGCCAGTGTCCAGGCCCGCCGGTAGCCGGCCGCGAGTGCCATCGCGGCAAAGTCGATGCGCTCCGGTCCTGGCAATGGATGCGCGCCGTTCACTTCGTAGGTGCCGTTGTAGAAGAGGAAGTGGCGCAGGTTCTCGGGCGCCGCGCCCGCGATCGTGACGAGCGAGCCAAGGTTCATGAGCAGGCTCCCGTCGCCGTCGAAGCAGAGCACGCGCTTGTCGGGTCGCGCGAGCGCGAGACCGAGCGCGTGCGACGAGGCCGCCCCCATGGCGCCGGTGGAGATGTAGTTGAGCGGGCGCGGCGCGATGGCCATCCAGTCGAACAACGCCTGATAGACGGCCACGACGATGTCGTCGCCGACGTGCCGCTTCAGGATTTCGAGCGCGTGGTCTCTCCGCATGCTTGGCCCCAACTCGCGACGTGGCGACCCGCCTGGCGGCCGGGCATCGCCGAAGGACGATCGACATTCATCGAAAATGACGCCGCATGCTGCGACCTATCCATCACAAGCTGGCGCATCGGCAGTGCTTCACATTCGGAAAGATTATGCTACGTTCGTCGGCGTCGATCAACTGCGGAGCGCGGGGCCGAGGCCGCAACAGTCTCGTCCGAGGGGTGGCTCGTTCGCCCTGCGGCGCCACGCAGGTGCGAGAGGATCGGCAGGGTGCAGGGTGCGGCTCCGGGTTCGGTCCAGTCGATGCAGTCTTTTGGTCACGTGATTGCCGGGCGCTGGCAGCCCCCCGTTTCGGGAGGCATGATCGAATCGATCGACCCGGCGACCGGCGAGGTCTGGTGCCGTATCGCGCGAGGTGACGCGGCCGATGCCGCCGCCGCGGTGTCCGCCGCCCGCGCGGCCTTCGACGATGGTTGGGGAACCTCGAGCCCATCCGCTCGCGCCGACGCCCTGTCCAGCATCGCCGACGTTCTCGATGCGCGCTGGGAGGAACTGGTCGAATCCGAGGTCCGCGACAACGGCAAGCGCATCACCGAGGTGCGCGCCCAGTTTCGCTCCCTTTCCGGCTGGTATCGCCATTTCGCGCGCGAAGCGTCCCGGATTTCGGCGCACCCGCTGGAGAACGCCACGCCCGGCATCGAGAGCGAGGCGAGCTACGAGCCCTTCGGCGTGGTCCTCGCCGTCACGCCCTGGAACTCCCCGCTGATGATCGCCGCATGGAAGCTCGGTCCCGCGCTCGCGGCCGGCAACACCGTCGTGGTCAAGCCGTCCGAGCATGCCTCCGTTTCGACCTTGCGCTTCGCCGAACTCCTCGGCGCGACGCGCCTGCCGGCCGGCGCCGTCAACGTCGTCACCGGTTACGGGCACGAGGTCGGCGAGGCGCTCGTGCGTGATGCCCGCGTCGCCAAGGTCAGCTTCACCGGCTCCGACTTCGGCGGCAGCCGGGTCGCGGCCGCCGCCGCGGCCGGCGTCAAGCCGGTCACGCTCGAACTCGGTGGCAAGTCGCCGCAACTCGTCTTTGCGGACGCCGACCTCCAAAGCGCCGTGAACGGCGTGCTCTCCGGCATTTTCCTCTCGAATGGTCAAACCTGCGTCGCTGGTTCGCGCGCGATCGTCGAAGAAGCGATCCTCGGGCCGTTTCTCGATTCCCTGCTCGAGCGCGTGCGGGCGCTGCGAATAGGTGATCCGATGAGCGAGGCGACCGACATCGGCCCCCTCGCCAACGCGCCCCATCTCGAAAAGGTCCTCGCGATGATCGAACGCGCGCGGGTCGAGGGGGCACGATGCCTTGCCGGCGGTCGCCGCGCACGCGTCGAAGCCAAGCCCGGTGGCCTCTTCGTCGAGCCGACGGTTTTTGCCGACGTGACGCCGGCCATGCAGCTCTGGCGCGAGGAGGTTTTCGGACCGGTCCTCGCGGTGACGTCCTTCAGGGGAGAGGCCGAGGCCCTCGCGCTCGCCAACGACAGCGCGTATGGGCTTGCCGCCGGGGTCTGGACGTCCGACCCGCAGCGCGCCCGGCGCCTCGCTGCCGGCATTTGCGCAGGCACCGTCTACGTAAATCACTATCGCAGCGTCGATCCCGGTGCGCCCATCGGCGGCTGCAAGCGGTCGGGTTACGGCCGCGAACTCGGACCGGACGCGGTCAAGGACTATCAGCAGGTGAAATCGGTTTGGATAGGCACGAGACCGGTCGCGGATCCGTTCGCGGCCCGTTGAGGCTGGAGGCTGGAGGATATGAAACGATGACATCGCCATTCGAGATTCCCGAAGGCAATTACCGCGGCCACCAGCGCCAGGATGTCTGGAAGATGGAGCCGGATCCGGAGCTGAGCGAGGTTGGTCCGGGGACGGATTGCGGCGAGTATCTGCGGCGCTACTGGATGCCGGTGGCGATGACGAACCAGGTCGGCGATCTGCCCTACCGCATCCGCGTGCTGGGAGAGGATCTCGTTATCTTCCGCGAGAAGGGCGGCAAGCTCGGCCTCGTCCACCTGCACTGCGCCCACCGCAACATGTCGCTCGAATTCGGCATCATCGAGCACGGCGGCATTCGCTGCAGCTATCACGGATGGAAATACGGCAACGACGGCACGATCCTCGATACGCCCTGCGAGCCGCCGGCGAGCCAGGTCAAGCACAAGGCTTGCCTCGGCGCTTACCCCGTCATCGAATACAAGGGCTTGGCCTTCACCTACATGGGCCCGCCGTCGACCATGCCGCCGTTCCCCGTGTTCGACACGTTCGACGAGGAGGGCGACGAGATGATCCCCTACCTCATCAAATCGCCGTGCAACTGGCTGCAGGTGATGGAAAACGCGTGGGACCCGTTCCACGTCGTCTATCTGCACACCAAGGCGGTGCGCACCCAGTTCATCGAGGCCTTCGCCGAACTGCCGATGATCGAGTTCTTCGAGCGGCCCTACGGCAATTTCTACACGAACACCCGTCGCGTTGGTGACATCATCTGGCTGCGCATCCACGACAAGATGCTGCCGAGCTTCACCCAGAACGGCGGCCATTTCCCTCTCCCCGAGGACTCGCGCTATTTCGGCCGCTGCGGCCTCTCGCGCTGGGTCACCCCGATCGACGACACCAACACCATGGTCATCGCCTGGCGACACTTCCGCGAGGGTGACGATCCGCGCGGCCTGACCAACAAGGCCGAGGTCGGCTACGGTACGACCGACTTCTACGGCCAGGGTCCCGATCGCTCCTACGAGCAGCGCCAGCGCGATCCGGGCGATTACGACGCCTGGGTCTCGCAGGGCCCGAGGAACATTCACGCGCGGGAGAACATGGGCTTCACCGACCGCGGCGTCGGCAAGGTGCGGCGTGAATTGCGCGCGGCCATCCGCGCCGTCAAGGAAGGCAAGCCCGCCGTGCAGCCCTCGCTCTCCTTCAAGATGCCGATTCCGACCTACGGTGGTGACAGCATGCTTCGCATTCCGCCGCAGCCCGGCCGCGACGACGGTGCCGTGCTCAAGGAGGTCGCCCACAAGGTCGCGGAGATCTACATGTCGGCCGATCACCTCTCCGGCGCGGAACGCAAGGCGCACATCGTCTCCGAGCTGAAGAAGTACGAGGCGAGCTGGGCATGAGCCGCGTTGCCATCAACCCCGGCCGTGTCGAATGGTCCGGAGAAAATCCCGGGATTTACCTGAAAGAGGACGCGGCGGGCGATTATACCGCCCTGGCGCTCTTCTTTCGGGTCGTCCTCTCGCCGCATGGCCGTGGTCATGCGGCGATCGTTCTGGGTGCTCCCGGCGAGGCTCGCGGCTGGCCGTCCGTGCCGAATTTCATCCTCACCGATAACCAGCAGATGATGCGTTGGATCGTCGACGGATGGGTGCGCTACATGCCGACCTTCCTCGGTCGGGCGGGCCTCGGTGCGATGACTTGGCTCCACCTCGATTCCGTCGAGCGTCGGCCGGGTGATCTTTCGACGCGCTACAGTGAGGTCCTACGCGGCTCGGGTCTGGCGCTCGAATTGCGCTGGGAGGATATGGGCCCGCCCCTGCCCGTCGAGGTGACGCGCGAGAATTCGGCGACCAAGATGCACGAGATGTATTCGGTCTTCCTCGAGGCCCGCCGCGCCTCGATCGTCATCAATGGTACGCCCTTGCCGGGCGCGGTGCGCGAGCGCCAGTTCTTCGGGCGCACCATGAGCACGGCGTTTCTCGCCTTCTCGGAAACCTGGGTGACGCCCGCCGCGTCGCGCGACAAGGCCAGCTAGGAGCCCACCATGCCGCTCTCCGAGCCGATCACGCCGGGCACCGTCGACTGGACGGGGGAAAATCCCGGCATCCTGCTGAAGGACGACAGCGACGGGTTCGCCGCCATGGCGTTGTTCTTCCGCGTCGCCTGGTCGCCCGTCGGTCAGGGTCACGCCCTCCTATTATATGCGAGCCCGGCCGCGGCCGAGGCGCCCGCCGATGCGCCGAACGTCCTGCTTGCCGACAATCTGGCGCTCGCTGAATTCCTCCGGGACGGCTTCATCGCTCGGCTCGCCGCGTTCCGTCAGGCCCCGGCGTTCGGCGGTCTGCGGCTCCTCGAGGCGCGCGCCGCGGCACCCGAGGGCGATCCCATGGGCGGGCGCTATGCAGAGACGATGACGACGGGTGAGCTTGCCGTCCAGCTCGTCTGGGAGGACCTCGAGGCCCCCATGGCGCTGGAGCTCTCGCCCGATCAGGTCGGCACCCGGGCACACACCATGTTTACCCTGCTCGTGCCCGCCCGCCGGGCCGCGATCCTCGTCAACGGCCGCCCGCTGCCCGGCCACGTCGGCAAGCGCGTGCAGGCCGGCATGGAAACCACGACCGCCTTCCTCTATTTCTCAGAAACGTGGATCATTCCGCCCGCCGCCGCGAACGGCTAGGCCACCGAGGACCGCCCGATGCCCAGCTCCGAGCTCCATCCCGCCGATCGCCTGGCGTTCGACCGCGCGGTCACCGCCCAGCCCGTGTGGAACCGCCTTCAGACCGCCGCCGATGCGTTCGGCCTCGAGCGCAACGTGCTCCTGCATGCGGGACCGGCCTTCCGCTCGGCGGCCTCGATCTCGCCCCCGATCCTCAACTCGGCGACGGTCGCGGCCGTCTACGAAGGCCTCGCCCCCGACTTCGAGCGCGCCGAGGACATGATCCGCGCCGGCGAGATCGTGCTCCGACCGGCCCAGGATCATGGCGTGGTGACGCCGCTCGCCGCCGTCGTCAGCGCCTCCATGCCTCTCCACGCGGTTTATGATGCCCATCGCGGCCAGGTGCGGACCTTCGCCCCGATCAATGGCGGTTCGCGCCCGGCGCTGCGCCTTGGCCAACGCTCGATGGTGGTCCTCGAGCACATCCGCTGGCTGAACGACGCCTTCTGTGAGACGCTGGAGCGGGGCATCGCCGAGGGCATCGGCGTCATCCCGCTCGCCGTCGCCGGCCTTTCGGCGGGCGACGACTGCCACGGGCGCACCGTTGCCTCGACCGCGGCATGGATCGAGGAACTCGAGGAGCGCTCCCCCGGCGGCATCCGCGATGCCGCTGCACTCGAATTCATGCGCGCGTCGCCGAGCCTCTTCCTCAATCTCTGGATGGCCGCCACCAAATGCATCATGACGGTCGCTTCCGGCGTCGCCGGTTCCGGCCTCGTGACGGCCGCCGGCGGCAACGGCCAGGAGACCGGTATCCAGGTATCGGGTCTGCCCGGCCGCTGGTTCATCGATCGCGCGGGGCCCCCTGTCGGCCGTCTCGATGTCGCCGTCCCGAATGATCGCGTCATGGGCGCCGTTGGCGACAGCGCCGTCGTCGAGGCCTTCGGGCTCGGCGCCATGGCGATCGATACTGCTCCCGAGCAGATGAAGGGCCTCGGGGAATTCCTCCCCGTCGACGCCGCCGACCGCCGCGCACACCTGCGTCTCGGCATCCATCCCTACTTCCGTGCTCTCGATGTGCGGCTCGGCGTGTCGGCCCGCGCCGCCGCCGGTTTCGGTCGCGGCCCCGTCATCGCGCTCGGCATGATCGACCGCACGGGAGAGAAAGGCCGACTCGGTGGCGGCATCTACGACATGCCGGTCAATTCGTTCGCTGCGGCCGCGGCCGCACTCGACGAGAAGGGAGCCCACGCATGACCGCCCCGCTCGCGCATCTCGGAGCGGCCGAGGTCGCGGCCTCGATCCGGGCCGGCATCACGACTGCCGAGGCCGTCATGCAGGCTTGCCTTTCCCGCATCTCCGAGCGCGAGGAAGCGGTCGGGGCTTTCATTTCCATCGACCCCGAGCGCGTGATCGCCGCGGCGAAGGCCGCCGACCAATCGCCGCCGGTTGGCCCCCTCCACGGCGTGCCCTTTGCCATCAAGGACATCATCGAGACCGCCGACCATCCGACCGGTTGGGGCTCGCGCGTCTACGCGGGTCGCCGGACGGGCCGCAATGCGAGCTGCGTCGAGTTGATGCTCCGGGCGGGCGCCGTTCCGGTCGGCAAGACGGTCAGCACCGAGTTCGCCTATTTTTCTCCTGGAAAGACCGCCAATCCCGTCAACCTCGGCCACACGCCCGGCGGCTCGTCGAGCGGCTCCGCCGCCGCCGTCGCCGATCGCATGGTGCCGCTCGCCTTCGGTTCGCAGACGGCCGCCTCCCTGATCCGCCCGGCCGCCTATTGCGGGGTTCCGGGCTACAAGCCGACGCATGGCGACTTCGACCTCGACGGTGTGATGGGTTTGGCTCCCAGCCTCGACACGCTCGGCGTCTATGCCCGCGATGTGACCGATTTCATCCTCGTTCGGGCCGCACTCTGCCACAGCGATCCCGCCGCTTCGGCCGGGTTCGAGGACCGCGCCCCCCGCATTGCCCTGATGCGTGGGCCGCACTGGTGGGAGGGGTCGCTGGAGATGCGCGATACCTGCACCACGGCTCTCGCGAAGCTCGCCGCCGCTGGCGCCGAGACCGGCGAGCTTGCGCATCCCGACATCTTCGGAGATCTCACCGAAGCTCAGAAGACGGTGATGGCTTACGAAACCGCACGCACGCGGATCTACGAATATTCCCGCCACCGCTCGCAGGTGAGCGATCATTTCATCTCCCTGGTCGAAACCGGACTGGCCATCCCGCGCGCCGCATACGAGGCGGCTGTGCGCACCCGGGCCACTGCCCAGCGGATTCTCGAGCAGATGTTCATGGAGGTGGATGCCATTCTCGCTCCCGCTGCTCCGGGAGAGGCGCCCGCGGGGCTGGGGGCCACTGGCGATCCGCTCTACAGCCGCGCCTGGACGTTGTTGCAGGTGCCGTGCATTGCGTTGCCGTCAGGGACCGGGCCGAACGGTCTGCCGCTCGCGGTGCAACTCGTCGGCCGCCACGGCGGCGACGACCGTCTTCTCGCGGTGGCGGCCTGGGCCGCCGGAGTTCTTGCGCCGAAGTCTTGAGGGCGGTTGACAACGGCACCGGAACCGGCCGGGGCTGGCATGGTGCACGTCCGCCATCGAGTTCGAGGGGGACGGTGGGTATTGGGGGATGCCGTGAAGCGCTATTCCATTTTCAGCTTGGCGCGAAATGCGCTCTCCGGGCACCAGAACTGGTGGGAGGCCTGGCGCAGCCCGCCGCTGAAGGAGGAATACGACGTCGTTGTCATCGGGGCCGGCGGCCATGGTCTCGCGACCGCCTATTATCTCGCCGCCCACCACGGCATCACCGACGTCGCGGTGCTGGACAAGGGCTGGCTCGGCGGCGGCAATGTTGCGCGCAACACCGTCACGATCCGCTCGAACTACATGCGCGACGCCAGCATTCCGTTCTTCGTCAAGAGCGTCGCGCTGTTCGATGGTCTGACCCGCGAACTCAACTTCAACCTGATGTACTCCAAGCGCAGCATGATCGACGTCATCCAGACGTATCCCAAGCTGCGTGAAATTCGCCGGCGCATGCTAACGATGGACCTTTATGGCTCCACCTACGAGCCGATTTCGGTCGAGGAATTGCGCCGCCGCATCCCACCCTTGACGGGCGGCGGTCCGGGCACCCGTCTGCCGATCGTCGCCGGCATGGTGCACACCGACGCTGCCGTCTGCCGCCACGATGCGGTCGCCTGGGGCTATGCCCGCGCGGCGGACTCGCGCGGCGTCGAGATGCATCAGAACACGCCCGTCACCTCCCTCCTGCGCGGACCGGATGGTGCCATTGCCGGTGTGGAGACGCCGCGCGGCCGCATCAGGGCCAAGAAAGTCGCGGTCGTCGTCTCCGGTCACACGACGACGCTCACCGAGACGGTCGGCCTGCGGCTGCCGCTGCGAACTTTCAACCTGACCGCCTTCGTCTCCGAGCCGGTCAAGCCGCTCGTCGATGTCATCGTGAACTGCCCCGACATCGGCGTTTATCTGAGCCAGTCGGACAAGGGGGAACTGGTCATCGGCGGTGCCCCCGATCCGGGCCAGTCGTTCCGCCGCGACATCAAGCAGACGGTCTTCGAGGATGCCGTCGCCGCGATGCTCGAACTCTTTCCATCCTTCCGGCGCCTCAAGATGCTGCGCCAATGGGGCGGTACGCTCGACATCGCGCACGATGCCTCCCCGATCGTCAGCCGCTCCGAGATTCCGGGTCTCTACATTTCCGCCGGTTGGTGGGGCGGCTTCAAGGCGATCCCCGCCGGCGGCTACACACTGGCCCACCTGATCGCCAACGACGAGCCCCATCCGCTCGTCGTCCCATTCTCCCTCGATCGCTTCCGGACGCTGGATTTCATCCTCGAGTCCGGTACGACCACCGCCCGCTGAGGTTTCCCGACATGCTCGTTGTGCCCTGCCCGTTCTGTGGCGAGAGGAACGAAAGCGAATTCGTCAATGCCGGCCCGTCGCGCCCGCGCCGTCCGGACGACCCGAATTCGCACGACGCGGCCGCCTGGGTGGATTATCTGACGGTGCCGGAGAATCCGATGGGACCGGTCCTCGAAAGCTGGTGGCACATGCGCGGCTGCGGCATGTGGTTCAAACTGACTCGGGATACCGTGACGCATCAAATCCTCGTTGCGGATGCTGGCGCAGGGGCGGCGAGCCATGAAGCATAATGCCTTTCGCCTCCCCTCCGGCGGCGCCATCGACCGTTCCCGCCCGCTTCGCTTTCGTTTCAACGGGTGGGAATACGTCGGCTACGAAGGCGACACCCTCGCCTCCGCGCTGCTCGCCAACGGCGTTTCCCTCACCGGCCGCAGCTTCAAGTATCATCGCCCGCGCGGCATCGTCGGCGCCGGCGTCGAAGAGCCCGCGAGCCTCGTCGAGCTTCAGGGTGGCGATGCGAGCGCGAACCAGCCGATCACCGCGGTCAGGCTGCGCGAAGGGCTCGATGCCCGTTCCGTCAACTGCTGGCCGTCGCCGTCGTTCGACCTCATGGCGATCAACCAGTTGTTTTCCGGCTTGTTGCCGGCGGCCTTCTACTACAAGACCTTCATGTGGCCGGATTGGCATCTCTTCGAACCATTCATCCGCCGTGCGGCCGGCCTCGCCGGTGCGCCGGCCCGGCGCCCGGACAAGGGGCGTTACGAGAGCCGCAACTGGCACTGCGACGTCCTCGTGGTCGGTGCTGGGCCGGCCGGCCTCATGGCGGCACTGACTGCCGGGCGGGCCGGTTGCCGTGTCGTGTTGGTCGACGATCAATCGGAGCCGGGCGGCTCGCTGCTGGCGTGTCGCACCACCATCGACGGGTTGCCGGGTGTCGACTGGGCCGCCAAGGTCGCCGCCGAGCTGGACGCGATGCCGGACGTCGTGCGGCTCACCGATGCCACCGCCTGGGCAGTCAGAGAAAATAATTACGTGCTCGTGACAGAGCGCTCGCCCGATGTCGCGCACCTCCTCCAGCGCACCTGGCGCATTCGCGCCCGCCGTCTCATCGTCGCCGCCGGCGCCATCGAGCGGATGCTGGTCTTCGAGGGCAATGATCGGCCGGGCGTCATGCTCGCCTCTGCCGCGCGCCGCTACGTCAATCGACATGCTGTCGTGCCCGGGCGCCGGGCGGTGATCTTCGCCAACAATTCGAGCGCCTACGATGCTGCCGGTGATCTTGCGGCGGCGGGCATCGCGGTCGAGGCGATCGTCGATGCCCGGCCACACGGCGCGCCCGGTCAGGAGCGGTTGCCGGCCGGCACGCAACTGCGCGCCGGACATGTCGTTGCAAAGGCCCACGGCCGGCGCCGCGTCGACGGCGTTGCCATCCGCCCCATAGACGGCGGCCGTTCGGAGGATATCGACTGCGACCTTCTCTGCCTCTCTGGTGGCTGGTCGCCGACCGTGCATTTGTTTTCCCAGTCGCGCGGGCCGCTCGTCTATGACGAGACCATTGCCGCCTTTCGCCCGGGACCGGTGGCGGGGCCGTTCGCATGCGCGGGCGGCGCGGACGGAATATTCGACCTCGGTGGTGCAATGGCGTCCGGTGTCGCCGTGGCCGGGACCGCTATCGCCGCCCTCGGTACGTCGTCTTCTCCTGCGGCCTCGGATCTCTCCGTTCCCGCCACCCCGGGTGAGACGCCCTACGATATCCACTCCCTGTGGCACGTCGACGGCATGAAGCCGGGCGCCAAGGCTTTCGTCGACATCCAGAACGACGTCACCCTTTCCGATGTCCATCTCGCGATCCGTGAGGGCTACGGAGCCGTCGAGCACGTCAAGCGCTACACCACGGCCGGCATGGGTTTCGATCAGGGAAAGACCGGTAACATCAATGTGGTGGGGTCCGTCGCCCGCCGTCGCGGCATCGCCATGGAGGCGGTCGGCACCACGACGTTCCGCCCGCCCTACGTTCCGGTCGAATTCGGGGCGATCGCGGGCTTGCGCGAGGAATCCGTCATCCTCCCCTATCGCCACACCCCGCTCACGGCCTGGCACGTCGAGAGGGGAGCGACGATGTACGAGGCCGGCGCCCGCTGGCGGCGTCCGGGATATTATCCCCTCCCCGGTGAAAGCTTTCAGGAGACCGTCGACCGCGAAAGCAGGGTGGTGCGGGAAGGAGCCGGTATCTACGACGGCTCTCCCCTCGGCAAATTCGATATTCAGGGGCGCGACGCCGCGCGGCTCCTCGACATGCTCTACACCAACGATTTCGCATCCCTTGCGACCGGCATGGGGCGCTACGGTCTGATGTTGAGCGACGATGGCCTGATCCTCGACGATGGCGTCACGATCAAGCTCGCCGACGACCACTACTGGATGTCGACATCGACGGGCAACGCCGACCTCGTCTACCGCCACATCGAGCATTTTCTCCAGATCGAGCGACCGGAGTGGGATGTCCGCGTGACGACCATGACCACCCGTTGGGCGAATGCGACGGTCTGCGGCCCGAAGGCGCGCGAGGTCATGGAGGCCGCAGGCACCGATCTCGACCTTTCACCGTCGGCTTTTCCGTTCATGGCGATGCGAGAGGGAAGGGTTGCGGGTATTCCGGCGCGCGTCTGCCGCGTCAGCTTCACCGGCGAGCTGAGCTTCGAGGTGAACGTGCGCTCGCGCGATGCCCTCGCGCTCTGGGAGGCACTAATGGCTGCCGGCAAGGCGCATGGCATCACGCCGGTCGGCTCGGAGGGCAATCACGTGCTGCGGGTCGAGAAGGGGTTTCTCTCCCTCGGCCACGAGGCCGACGGCACCGTCGATGCCTTCGACCTCGGCATGGGTTGGATCGTCTCGAAGACGAAGGAGGATTTCATCGGCAAGCGCGCCATGGAGATCCGGCGTGCCGGACCGGCGCCACGCCGCGAACTCGTCGGCCTCCTGCCGGCTGACCCGTCGCGTCTCGTGGCGGAAGGTGCTCCCTTGACGCCGGGCGGTCGCCGGGAACCGTCGGAAGGGCTGGTGACGGCTTGCGTCTGGAGCGTCGTTGCCGGCCGCACCGTCGCGCTCGGTCTCCTCGCCAATGGCCGCGCCCGTCACGGCGAGACGGTCCATGCCCGCATGAAAGAGGATATCGCACCCATGGTCGTGACCAGACCATGCTTCCATGATCCGAAAGGCGAGCGGCTGAGGGGCTGAACCATGGCTTACGTCGTCGAAGTCAAGCGCGAGCCTATGGCCGCGGTGCTCGATCTGAAGGGCCGCGGCACGACCGTCGCGGCCGTTCTCGCGCGCCTCGGCGCCAGTCTTCCCGACCGCCCCATGACGACGGCACGCGGTCCGGACCTTGCCGTCCACTGGATCGGCAAGGACCATTGGCTGTTGACGGCGCCGATCGCCGAGGAAGCGCGGATTGCCGTGGTCGCCGAGGAGGAGGCGGAACGCATGCGCGCCGGGGGCGCCAGCGCCGTGCTGCTGAGTGACGCCTACGCCTTCTTTTCGATCCGCGGTCGCGATGCGGGCGCCATCGTCGCGATCGCGAGCCCGCTCGACGTCCACTCGCGTGCCTTTCCCGAGGAGGGTGCCGCATTGACGGAGGCATTCGGCCTGCCGGCGCTCGTCGTTCGCCGGCCGGACGGCTTCGATCTCGCCGTCGAGCGCAGCTACGCCAACATGATCGCCGACTACCTCGCCCGCGCCACCACCGGCACCGGCGGCATTTCCCATCCCTGAGCAGAGTGGAGGCCGTCCGGTCGCGGCCCGTCACTTCCTCTCCTCAGAGGTTCGCGATGAACCGCGACGCCTCGTGCGAGGCGACGGTGGCGCGCCGGATCAACTGGTCGAAATGCCGCGACAGGCGCTCGACCGTCGGGCGTGCCGTCAGCACCACGTAGATGTCGCCCATGTAGAGCGCGGCGCGCTGCTGACCGAAGACGGTGTAGGGCGCCGAATAGACCTCCCGACCGTCGTAGAGGTAGAGCCGCACGGTCGGATAGAGTTCATCGACGAGGCGGGCCATGTGCGCGAGCTGGCGGGCCCGCAGCGTCTCGGGCAACTCGCGCCAGATGTCTTCCCCGCGCTTGAGACCGAAGAGCCGTTCACGGGGCATGCAGATCTCCATGTCCGTTTCCGGTCGACGGGAATAGTCGAGCGCCTGCTCGGTGTGCTCCACCTTGATCTCGGTCGAGGGGCCGCTGCGCCGGCCGTGCTCGAAAGCAGTCACCTCGGGCAGCATGAGCAGGTCCGGGAGCCGCGAAGGCACATAGCGGATTTTCGCTCCGGCAACCTCCTTGCGCCAGGCCTCGAGGCGGGAGTCGTCGGCACCGCGCACCCCTTCCTCGATCTCGACGCTTTCGGAAACCTCCGTCGCCAGCGCATCCTCGTCCCGCAGCCCCAGCAACCAGTCGAGGCTGACACCCTGCGAATGGGCGATGTTGATCAGCGTTTCGGCGCGCGGCAGTCGTGGGCTGGCGTCGGACAGAACCTGAGCGAGCGCCGAACGGTCGACGTGCGCCGCTGCCGCGAGCCGCGCCTGGGTCAGCTGCATGCGCGCCATCAACTCGCGCAGCCGCACGCGGAAGACGGCAGCGATGTCGCGTTTGTCCATTTGATTACGGAATGAAACAATTGGTTACTAAAGAAAACATTCTGCAGTATGATTGCATCATTCTCAACCTGAAGTGAGCAATACTCACGTTGTCGTGATCGCCCGGATCCGCCCAACGTCGTGCATCTGGCACGACGGAGCTGCGCCATGGGCGATGCGAAGGGAATCAACGGCTTGGCGCCGCGGCACGGTGGTTCGACCGGGTCCGGCGCGGCGCGCGAGTGGCGGACGTTCGCCATGCTCGCGGTCTGCCACGCCGCCTGGCTTGCGGGCATCGCGGCCTTCGGTGGCATGGGGGGCCCGCCGGCGTGGTTCGGGCTGATGCTCGCCATCTTCGCCACGACCCTGCACTCCTCGCTGCAGCACGAGGCCCTGCACGGCCATCCGACCCGCAACCCGCACCTCAACGAGGCTCTCGTCTTCCTGCCGATCGGGCTCGCCTACCCTTATCGCCGCTTTCGCCTGCTGCACCTGCGCCACCACCGCAACACGCGCCTCACCGACCCCTACGACGATCCGGAAAGCTGGTTCGTCGCCGAGGGTGACTGGTCGCGCCTTTCGCCCGCGATGCGTCTCCTCCTGCGCTTCAATGCGACTCTCCTCGGCCGCCTCCTCGTCGGTCCGGCGGTCGGCGTGATCGGGTTCCTCGTCAACGACATGCGGCTGATCGCTGCCGGCGACCGGCACGTCATCGACGCCTGGCTTCGCCATCTCGCGGGGCTGGTGGTGGTGCTTGCGATCGTGGTGCTCTGGGCCGGCATCCATCCGTTGGTCTACGCGCTGGCCGTCGCCTATCCGGCACTTTCCATTCTCGGCATCCGCACCTTCGCCGAGCATCGCGCCGAGCCCGCCGTGCCGCACCGCTCGGTCATCGTCGAGAGCCGGGGGCCGTTCGCCCTGCTCTTCCTCAACAACAATCTGCACGCGCTGCACCACGCTGAACCGACCGTGGCATGGTACGACTTGCCGGCCCTCTACCGGCAGCGGCGTGATGCGGTGCTGGCGGCCAACGGGCGGTATGTGTTCAATGGCTATCGCGAGATCTTCGCCCGCTTTTTCCTGCGCCAGGTGAACGGCGTCGTTCATCCGTTCCTCCACCGCCGGACGGATGCCACACTGGCGTCTGCGGCCGGCGTTGCGTCGAACGAAGCATCGCACGAAGTCGAGGTCCGCTCGGCGGACGGGGCAAGAGTCGAAATCGAAGGGCGCAGGAACATGGCAGGTGTGACCGGATGATCCTCGCCTTCAGCTATTACGCGTTCGACGAGACGCGGGACGCCTGCGCAACGCTCGCCTCAGCGCTCGCCCGCGAACTGGAACGGGAGGGATTTTCCGGCATCGACGTGCGCCCGCCCGACGAGAGTGCGCGCCTCCATTGGCACGATCCACGCCTGCTCTTTTCGCAAACCTGTGGCCTGCCCTTCGTTCGCGAGGTCGCCAGGAGCGCCCAGCTCGTCGCCACCCCGCACTACGCCGCCGCCGGTTGCACCGGGCCCGACTACACGAGCGTCATCGTCGTTCGCAAGGATGACCCCGCCGCCTCACCCGCCGATCTCGTGGGACGTGTCGCCGCCGTGAACCGGTTCGATTCGCAGTCCGGCAGCAACGCCCTCTTTGCGGTCCTGCCGCCAGAGAGTGTCGATGCCCCCTTCCTCGAGCGTGTCGATTTGACCGGTGGGCACAACGCATCGGCCCTTCGGGTCGCCGAAGGGCGCGCGGATTGTGCCGCGATCGACTCGGTCTGCTGGGCCATGTTCAATCGTCATCAGCAAGACCTCGTTGCCCGCCTTCGCGTGATCGCTCGATCCCCGGCGCATCCCGGCCTGCCATTCATCACGGCACACGAGCGGGGCTCGCACGAGCTGGACCGCATTCGCCTGGCACTCTTTCGCATGCTCGCCGATCCATCGCCGGAGCTTGCTGCCGCCCGCCGGGCGATGCTGCTGGAAGGTGCGAGCGTTCTGGATGCCGCCGCCTATGGTTCCATTGCCGAGATGGATGCGTTCGTTGCGCCGCGCGTTGCGCCCTATCTGGATGTGACTGGTACCGCCGCGCATTGACGCAATCGGGCGCTTGCCTGCCCGCCGTTCTGCGCTAGTTTCGGGCGCGAATGGATGGGCCGCGTCCGGCGGTCCGCAAGGAACCGGCAGGTGAAGAAATGGCAGAGATACCGGGCCACGCGCGGGTGTGCATTGTCGGCGGCGGCGTCATGGGCGTCGGCCTCCTCTATCATCTGGTCGAGGAGGGATGGACGGATGTCGTCCTCGTCGAAAAGGGCGAGTTGACGTCGGGTTCGACCTGGCACGCCGCTGGCCAGTGTCCGCAGTTCGTCGGCTCCTACAACCTCGCCAAGATCCACCTCGAGGGCACGCTCCTCTATCCGCGCCTCGAGGAATTGACCGGCCAGGCCGTGAGCTGGCACGGCTGCGGTGGCATCCGCCTCGCGCTCTCGGACGAAGAGGTCGACTGGTTCCACCGGGTCGAGGCGATGTCGCGCCTCATCGGCTACGAAAGTCACGTCATCGGCCCGGACGATATCCGTAAATATCATCCCTATATCGAGACCTCGGCGTCAAGGCCGGATTCCTCACAGTGACGGACGGTCACGTCGCGCCCGCCGACGTCACGATGGCCATGGCCGCCGGCGCTCGGCGCAAAGGCGCGACCATCTCCAGGCGGAATCGCGTAACGAACATCGTGCGCGAGGCGAGCGGCGAGTGGCGGGTCGTCACCGAGAAGGGCGACATCGTCTGCGAGCACGTGGTCAACGCCGCGGGCTCCTATGCCGATGTGGTCGGCTCCTGGACCGGCCACAACGTGCCGATCGCCAACATGCTGCACCACTACATCATCACCGAACCGGTGCAGGAACTGATCGACCTCGCCCCGGAGCTGCCCGTCGTGCGCGATCCCTGGTCGCATTGCTACATCCGCGAGGAGACGAACGGCGTCCTCGTCGGGCCGTACGAGACATCGGGCGCGCGCACCTGCTTCGATGCCGGCGTTCCGTGGGATTTCGAGAACGAGCTCGTCCCCGACGAACTCGACCGCCTCACCCCCTGGCTCGAGCGCGCCACGGAGCGCATGCCGCTCTTCGCCAAGGCCGGTATAAAATCCGTGATCTCCGGGGCGATCACGCATACGCCGGACGGCAACTTCCTCCTCGGTCCGGCGCCCGGTGCTCCCAACTACTGGATGTCGAACGGCGCCTCCATCGGCATCTGCCAGGGCGCGGGCGCAGGAAAGTACCTCGCCCAGTGGATGGTGCACGGCGCCGCCGAAATCAACATGGCGGAATTCGATCCGCGTCGCTTCGGCAACTGGGCAACGGCGGAATATGCCCGCGTGACCTCGGTGGACGACTACCAGCACATGTATACGTGCATGCCGCCGGGCCGCCAGCACGTCGTCGGGCGACCGGTTCGCGTTTCGAGTCTCCATGAGCGCTTGCGAACGCATGGCGCCCAGTTCCAGCAGGTCGCCGGCTGGGAGCGCGCCCGCTGGTACGCAGATGCCCCGACCACCGGTTCGGGACCCGGCGACGCGGAAAAGCATTCGTACCGCCGCTCGAATGCCTTCGAAGCGGTGCGGCGAGAGGCGCTGGCCGTGCGCCAGGGCGTCGGCCTCATGGATCTCTCCACCTTCGCCAAGTTCGAGGTCTCGGGTCGCGACGCCGCCGCCGTTCTCGATCGGCTCACCGCCAATAAGCTCCCCGGCAAGCCGGGTGGTATCGTGCTCTCGCACTTCCTCAACGAGGGCGGGCGCATCCTCGGCGAAGCGACGATCACGCGCATGGCGGGCGACTGGTTCTACGTACTCTCCGGAGCGACGGCCCAGCACGCCGATTTCCACCACATCCGCAACGCCGTACGCCCTGGCGAGGATGTGCGGATCGACGACAAGACGGATGATTATGGAACGCTGGTTCTCGCCGGCCCGAAGGCGCGGGACGTGCTGGCTTCCGTTACCGCCGCCGATGTCTCGAATGCCGCCTTCCCCTGGCTGACGGGCCGCACGCTCGAGATCGCTGGCATTTCCGTCCACGCGCTACGCGTCAACTATGTCGGCGAACTCGGTTGGGAATTGCACGCCCCGATGGATGCGCTCCCTGCGGTCTTCGATGCACTGATGGCGGCGGGCCGCCCGCATGGGCTCCGCCTCTTCGGCACCTACGCCATGAACAGCCTCAGGATGGAAAAGGCCTATCGCGGTTACGGCTCGGACATCACCACCGAGATCACGATGGTCGAAGGTGACATGGCGCGCTTCGTCGCCTGGTCGAAGCCGGACTTCATCGGTAAGGCCGCGACCGAGGCCTCGCGCCAGCAGGGTCCGCGCATTTCTCTCGTCTACCTCGAGGTCACTGTGGAAGATGCCGACTGTCTCGGCGGCGAGCCGGTCTATCACGCGGGCCGGCTGGTCGGTGTCACGACATCGGGTGCCTATGGGTTCGCGGTCGAAAAGTCCCTCGTCTTCGCCTACGTGGAGCCGGGCCTCGCTGCACCGGGCACCGAATTCACGATCCGCCTCATCGATCGGGACCGTTCGGCTCGCGTCATTGCTCAACCGGCATACGACCCGGCCAACGCGCGGTTGAAGAGCTGAACTGGCCAACGGCTTCCGCCCCGGTGGCCATGGCCACGGGCGGGAGCTGTTTGGCGGCGGACGCGATCGATCGCACGCACTTTCAGGCAACGCCAGTCCTGCCATCCCCGGTGAGCGCCGCCCAGACCTGCTCGAGGGTCGAATCCTTCTTCACCCTCCAGAACGGCTCGCCGCGCGCCGATGCCGCCGTCGAAAGCGTTATCGTGCGGCTCAGGGCCGGGACGCGCCCTGTGATGAGGTGGCACATGTCCGAGAGCACCGAGTGCGCATTGCCATAGTAGCTGTGGCCGAGCATGTCGGTGTCGACCTCGCTGGCGTCGATCACCTCCACTTTCGCGGGCAGGATTGCGAGGGCCGCGAAGTCGCCGGCGCGCGGATAGCCGTGCACGCCCTTCGAGGTCGCGAGCGCCGTGTCCTTCGTGGAAGTATAGAGCGTTACGCGCGAGTTCATGGCGGTGATCCGCGGCGCGATCTGGTCGATGAAGACGTCGGCATCGATGTCGGGTGCCGTGAGGATCACCTCGCCCAGCACCTCCTTTTCCTCGTCCGTCAGGATCCAGTAGAGCTGCATCAGTGCATCCGTCACGATCCTGTTGCCCATGCTGTGGGCGATGAGGTGCACGGTTTTTGCTCCCGTCTCGCGTACGACGTCGAGCAGGAAGGCGCGGAAATGCTCCGTCGCCCAGCGGGAATTGTTCTCTGATTCCGTGTAAGCATTGACGCCCATCTCGGTCAGCCCGGCAGTCGGCCAGTCGAACATGATGGGCGCGCCGGAAAATTTCATGTCGAATGCCATCTGTGCGGTTCGCCGCGCCGCGTCCTCGAAGGAGACCGAAAATCCGTGCACGAAGACGAAGGCCTTCTTTTCGTCCCCCATCGCGTTGTCGAGATTGGAAAGGAAGGTGGCTCGGTCGCTCGTCCCGAGGCTCAGAAGCATGATGTGTTGACCCGGCTGTTCGGAGCGGAACCACCCGGGTGCCTCGAGTTCGCCGATCTTGTGGATCTTGGGGATGCTGACCTCGCACGTCCCGTAGGTGATCGGCGAGCCGCCGCGCGGCGCCCGTGCATTGGTGAAGCGCTCGTCGGGCTTGGCGAGAGCGCCGGCGTCCGCGCGATCGGTTCCGTAGTGCACCGTCACCACGTAATGGTCCTCGCGCTCGGCACCGATGGGCGCGGCCTCACCTTCCATGGCGGGGGCCTCCATGGCGACCGGCCCGCGCTCCGGCCGTTCCATCCGCTCGGCCCGGGCCGGCATCGGAGCCGGCGCGCGCTCGCGCATGGGCGCCGGGCGCGGTGCTTCGGAGTGCGCGGGGCGCGGCGGCGCAACGGGCGCCCCCGCGCCGGTCTCCGTCATGCTGGGGCGCTCTTTGGCGATCGTCGGTGCATCGCTTTCGCTTTCGCGTCCCGGTGCCTCGGCCTTCGGCCGCCCTCCCACGTTCTTCGTCATCAGGTAGAGGAGGAAGAAGAAAACGAACGTGACGACGCCCGCCTCGTAGGGCTGGCGGGTGAAGAAATCGATGATACCGTCGAGCATATCGCTCCCCTCTGAGGTTTCGTTCCTCGCGTCGACCCCCGTCACGCCCGCAAACGCCGTCAGGCGAGCGGCGACTTGAGGCTCTCGTGCAGTACGGTCGCCACGTAACGCACCGACGTCGAGCGCGAAAGGAACGGCTGTTGCGCCCAGTAGGCCCACATCCCCGGCGGGACATAAACCATGAGGCTCGAGCGCACGCGCCCGGTCTGCCTGCCGCTCACGGTGCGGGTGTTGCGCTTGACGCGCATGGCCGCCGCCTTCCTGTCGAGGGCGCGCAGCTGCGCATCGAGCTGCTCCTGTCCCGCCAGAACGGACCCTTGGAGCGTGGTGACGAACTCGTCGTAGAGCCGTTCGACCGCGCGACGCTCACTGTCGTCCACAAGCTCTTCGAGGGCGGCGCTGGCGAGGATCGCGCTCTTCGTATTCGGGTCCCGGAGCACGGCTGCGAGACTCTGCGAGGCAACGACGCTCGCGAACCCGGCAAGCTCCCTGCGCCCTGCGCCCTGGCGCGGGTCCTGCCGGTTCGACAGCGTCTCGACCGCGCGCTTCACCGACGCGTCACCGCTTCCGTAGGCCTCGAGGATTTCGTTCACCAGGAGATCGGCGATCGCCTCGCGCGGCATGTAGAGCCGGCAGACCGCCCAGGCGATCGAGCCGACAGTTGCCGGTGAAGCAACGAGCCCTTCCTCGTTGAGTGGCCGGTAGGCCTGCCAGCCTTTGACGTCCTCGGGGATCCAGTCGAGATAGACGCCGGTCTGCTGTGTAACGCTGTTGAAGTGCGCATAATCGCTGCGTCTGAGGAGCCGGGAGCGGAAGAATCCGCCGCTGTTGAGCGCGGCCCAGCCGATCTGCGGGTTCTGCCGCCTCCACTCCTGCGACTTGTCGCGATAGGCCTTCGTATTGTAGGCAGCCTGGAAGCGCTCGATGTAGCGCGCGATCTCGGAGTCGCCGAACCGGCTCTTCTTGAGGAGTGTTGCCTCCTGCGGGCCGAGATTGGCGATGACGTAGTGGGCCTCGGCGCAGTAGAAGCCGGCGTACTTCTTGTCGAACGTCTCCTTGTTGAGGGTCGCGAGCGTTGTCGCGAAATCCGCGAGTGAGGCCTGGTCGCAGGCCTCGAGCGAGTTGAATTTCTCCCGATCCTCGAATTTGTGATCCGTATGATCGGTGTGGAACGGCGCCACCATCGCGGCGAAGCAGTCCCACATGTCGGCGTTCTGCTTGTAAGCCGCGAGCGTCGCATCCGGAATAGGGTCCTGCGCGCCAGCCTGATAGTCGATGGCGAAGAGCTGGATGCCGTAGTGGGGAAATTTATCCGATGGATCGTCATAGTTTCCCCAGTCGCTCTTGACGGTGATCGTTTTTCCATCCCGCCAGCCGAGCGACAGCGCGCCGAGGTGCGAGCCTCCTGCGATGGTGTACTTGTTGGCGAGAATGTCCGGGATGCGTCCGCCCTGTGCCGTCTCGTTGAGCGGAATGTCGGCGAAGTGCACCCACTCCTTCATGAGCCGCAGGTGTTGGCGGCCCATTTCCCGCGTGATGGCGTCGATCTCTCTGTGCCCCGCCTTGCCACCGAAAAAGGCGACGCGCGTGCCTGTCCCACCCGCCAGGCTGTAGCGGTGGGCCGGCCGTCGGAGCACGGCTTCCTCGGGCAGGGCTACGAGCAGAGGGGCGAGGCTCGCGGCGAACGCGCTGCCCTGGGCCGCAGCGGCGCCACCGATGAACTGGCGGACGGGGATGAGCGCCTTCGACTCGAAGAGGTCGTCGCCGCTCGTGTATGCGGGCAGCCGGGCGCCGACCGCGGCCTTCTTGACGAGGTCGTTGTGCTGGAATGGATTGTAGCTGTGGCCCGTACCCTTGACGTTGAAGCTGCGGTTGAGCTGGCTGGATGCGATCGCGACGGCCGCCGGCCGCACGATGCCGTCGAGATTGTCCGGCAATTCGACAGCCGGTGCTGTCGGATCGAGATGGCCGAGCGCGATCTCGCCGTTCGGGTAGATCGGAACGCCGAACGACTGGACAGGCGGCAGGGTGCCAGCATCGACGGTTCCCCCACCCGAACCACTGCCGCCGGAACCACCACCGCCGCCCGTTCCACCCGGCTGGCCGAGCGTACGCTTCATGTGCGCCAGCGTCACGGCGCCCGCGATTCCGTCCACCCCGAGCCCGTGCCGCGACTGATAGGCTTTGACGGCGTCGGCTGTCGCCGTGCCATAGATGCCATCGACCGCGAGCCCGAGCCAAGTCTGGACCTCGCGGACCTGCTCGCCGCGGGAACCAACGCGCAACATCACTCGACCCTTTGCGATACGGTAGCTTGGTTGCCGCAATACGGCGCCTACGACGTTACGTTGAATGTCCTTTTCGAAGCAACCGACTTCTGGACCACCCCGTCCGACCACCGCCAGCCCTTGCTTCGCACCGGCCATGCTGCTCAATTCGGTTCCAGAGCGAACAGCGAGTGTGAGGAGTGACCATGCCAAAGGCGTATTGGATTGCCAGCGTCGAGGTGACCGACCCCGACAACTACAAGAATTACGCCGCCCTCGCGCCCGCCTGCATCGAGCGTCACGGTGGCCGGTTCCTCGCCCGCGGCGGCAAGGCCGAGCAGATGGAAGGGGCCGGCCGCCCGCGCAACGTGGTGATCGAATTTCCCTCGCTCGAAGCGGCGCGCACCTGCTACAATTCGAAGGAATATCAGGCCGCAAAGGCCGAGCGCAAAGGCGCCGGCATCGCGAGCATCGTGATCGTCGAAGGCGTCGCCTAGGGCGTGACCCGAGGCGCGTCTCCAGGCTGAGGGAGAGCCATCATGGCCAAGGGATATTGGATCGCGCACATCGCCGTCACCGACCCTGCGGCCTACGAAAAATACCGCGCCGCCAACGGTGCGGTCTTTGCGGCCTGGGGCGCGCGCTTCGTCGTTCGCGGCGGCCAGAGCGAGAACCCGGAGGGCAAGTTGCGCGGGCGCCACGTCATTCTCGAGTTCGATAGTTACGAGAAGGCCCTCGCCTGCTATCGCTCTCCGGAGTATCAGGAGCTAGTGCGCATGCGGCAGGCCGGAGCCGAGGGCGATGTCGTCATCGTCGAAGGCGTCTGAGGCGCCACGATAGCATCGCCTCTCCAATCGAAGGCCGCGACGTGACCGAAACCGCCGCCCCGAACACGTCCGCAGTCGGCGGCGCGGCCCCTGGGCACGCCTATCGCCGCCACGCGCTCGGCCTTGCCATGACCACCTTCGCGGTCGTGGTCATGTCGTTCGATGCCCTGCTCTTGCGCCTCATCGATGGTGACGTCTGGTCCGTTGCCGTCTGGCGCGGCCTGCTTGCCGGCTCGACCCTCTGGCTCGCGCTCATGGTCTGGCGCGGCCCAACCGGCGCCGTGCGGGCCATCGCCGGTCTCGGTTTTGTCGGCATCGCCGCCGCCTGCATCTACGGTGTCGGCGTCGTCAGCTTCGTTTCCGGTCTCGCGGCCACGAGCGTCGCCACGATCCTCGTCATCATGGCCGCAACGCCCTTGTTCTCGGCTCTCGCCGCCGCACTGCTCTTTGCCAATTGGGCTCCGCGACGCACTTGGATCGCCATGGTGTTCGGCTTCATCGGCGTGTGGATCGCGGTCAGCGGTCCGGCGAGTGAGAGCAACATCACGGGCGTCGCGACCTGCCTGCTCTCGGCGCTCAGCCTTGGCACCTACCTCGCCGTGCTCCAGCACGTGACGCGCCTCGACACGCTCGCCACCACCGGTCTCGGCAATCTCCTCTGCGGATCGCTTGCGCTCTTCTTCGGCGATCCGCTTTCCTTCGATGCCACGCAAATGGGTTACATGCTGTTGCTGGGCCTCGTCGTTCTGCCCCTTTCCTTCGGGCTCTTCACGCTCGGTCCCCGCTACATCTCCGGCGCGGAAACCGGCCTCGTTCTGCTCCTCGAGACGGTGTTGGGGCCGTTCTGGGTCTGGCTGGTTCTGAGCGATCGGCCGGAGCCGACGGCCGTGCTCGGAGGCGCAGTGGTCGTGACCACGCTTGCGGTCAATGCCGTGCTCGGCCTGCGCGCGGCCCGCCGGCCGGTCGAGAGGGTCGACGGAGCGCTCTAGCGTCGGTACCGGCGATCGGCCGCCGGGGTTGCCGCCGGCGGGACCGCGGCGCTTCGGGCGCGCTCAGGCATTCGCGTCCGCGAGGAAGGCGAGGATCGGGCCCGTGAAATGCTCCGGTTGCTCGATGAGGCCGAGATGTTGGAGCTGCGGCACGATGATCACGCGCGCCCCGGCGATCTCGCCCGCGATCGCGCGCGACATGTCCGGCGTGCTGCCGCTGTCGTTTTCACATGTCACGACCAACGTCGCCAGCGCGATCGGTGGATCGGGCCGGATCAATTCGACGACACCCTTGGCAAGCAACTGGCGGAACTGCGCATAGCAACGGGGATCGTTCGCGAGCACCGCCGCGCGCACCGCCGCGATTTCCTCCGGCTCCCGAGAGATGAAATCCGCCGTGAACCACCGTGCGATCGTCGCATCGATCGTGGCTCCCGGTCCCCCGTCCGCCGTCGCCGCCGCCCGCTCTTCCACGAGCCGCTGCTGTTCGGCGCCCCGCTCGTGCGGCGAATTGAGGATCGCGAGCGCCGAGACGCGATGGCCGTGGTCGATCGCCACCCGCCGGTTGATCATGCCGCCGAGGGAAAACCCGACGAGCGCCGCCTTTTCGATCCCGAGGTGGTCGAGTAGGCCGATGAGCTGGCGGGCGAGGAGACGGAGCGTCGGTGGTTCCTTCGGCAGTGCGCTCTTTCCGTGGCCCGGCAGATCGTAGGCGATCACCCGGTGGCGTTTGGCGAGGACGGGGATGTGCTTGCGCCACATGCCGCGGTGGAGTCCGAGGCCGTGGATCAACACCACGGCCGCGCCATCGTCGGGACCCGTCATCTCATAGACGGTTCCGTCGTGCTCTCGCGCTGTCATCCCGACTTGATTTCCTCGTGCCAATCGCCCCCGCGCCGAGCGCCGGCCGGCCCGCTCATGAAAAGGCCGGGATCACCTCCTTGCAGAAGAGCTCGAGCGAACGCTTCTGGCGCGCGTGATCGAGGCCGAGGCTCGCGTAGTAGATGAAGGAATCGACCCCGAGGGCCTCGTAGCGGCGCAACTTGGCGATAGCCTCCTCGGGCGTTCCGAACATGAGGTTCTCGCGCAGCATCGCGGGATCGTATTCCCCCCGGTTGGCCAGTTCCTCGAGTGGAATCTCGCGCGGAAAGCCGTTCGCCACGTCGCCGAGGTTGCGAAACAGGTTCTCGAACTGGCCGAGCACCCGCTGGATCGCACGCACCGGCTCGTGCCAGTCGTCGGGCCGGTCGTAGAGCACCGTATGTCGCATCATTGCCAGATGCGGGCGCGCCTTGCCGGGGAATTTCGCCATCGCCTCGTCCAGCCGGGCCTTGTAGAGTTCGGCCTCGCTGAACGGACGGGTCAGCGGCCACGACATGATATGGCAGCCGTGCTCGACGGCATAGTCGTAGGTGATGGGCGCCCGCGCGGCCACCCAGATCGGCGGATGTGGCGACTGTAGTGGCTTGGGCACCGAGGTCGACACCGGGAACGACCAGTATTTGCCCTCGTGGGTATAATCTCCTGCCCAGAGCGCTTTCAGCGCCGGCAGCATCTCGTGCATGTATTGCCAGGCGTCGCTCTGCTTGAGGCCAGGGTGCATGCGGTCGAACTCGCGCTGATAGGCGCCCGAGCCGATGCCGAACTCGAGCCGCCCGCCGCTGATGAGATCGGTGAATGCGGCTTCCCCCGCGAGCCGGATGGGGTGCCAATAGGGCGCGACGGCGACCGCTGTGCCGAGCCGGATCCGATCGGTGTGCGCGGCCCACCAGGTGAGGATCTGGAAGGGGTTCGGCGCGATCGTCATTTCGAGCGCATGGTGCTCGGCGGCCCAGACGATGCTGAACCCGCCGCGGTCCGCCATCTGCACCATTTCGAGGGTGTGGCGTTCGACGTCGCGCATGTCGAGCGAACCGTCCATCCGCTCGAGATTGATCGCCAGCTGGAATTTCATTCTCCCACCCCTCCGTTCCGCCCGATGGCAGCCCAACCTGATCCCACTGCCTCGACGGACCGCGTGCCCGCCGAGTTGATCACGGCCGTGACCCGGCGCCGGCGACCGCCCACGGCGACCGACAGCAAAGAAGGAGGGTGATGGCCCTCAAAATCCTTGTAAAGCAAAATTTTCCGCAGTAATCGTTCGAGAATTTCGAATATTCGACTTCGGAACCAGGGTCGGGACCGGATCGACGGGACATGAACCTCAGCGAGCTGCAAACCTTCCTCGCCATCGTCGAAACCGGCAGTCTGGTGCGCGCCTCCGAGCGCCTGCGGGTCACCCAGTCGACAGTGACGGCCCGGCTCAAGAGCCTCGAGGCCAGCCTCGGTCAGACACTCCTTCACCGGCGCAAGTCGGGCATCGAATTGACCCACGCCGGTTTTCGTTTCCGCCGCTATGCCGAGGCCATGACCGGCCTCTGGCGCCAGGCGCGCCAGGAGACGTCGTTGCCCGAGGGCGTTGCGACGATCTTCAAGCTCGGCTGCCATTGGGAATTGTGGCCCGAGATCGGGGAGACGACCTTCGAGTGCTTTCATCGCGAGCATCGCCAGGCAGCGCTCGCCGCCTGGCCCGGCGAACAGGTCGAATTGGACGCCTGGCTCGGGAACGGGCTGCTCGATGCGGCGCTCTGCTATCATCCGAGCGCGCGCCACAACGAAACCATCCACGCCCTGGTGCGCGAGCGCATCGTGCTGGTCAGCTCGCGCCCCGACAGTCCGGCGCGCTTCGACCCCCACTACGCCTATGTCCACAACGGCGACGACTTCGCCCGCGAGCATGCGGCCGCCTACGCCGATGCCGATACCTCGCGCATCCATTTCGGCTCCGCGCAGTGGGCCTTGCGGCACCTCCTGGCGAACGGCGGCTCGGCCTACCTGCCAGAGCGCCTCGCCGCTCCCGAGATCGCCTCGGGCCGCCTCCACCGGCTGGCGGACGCGCCGGAGTTCTCCCGCTCCGTTTACCTCGTCACCACCGACGCCTGCGCCGGGAAATGGCCGTGGCTGCACACTCTGGCCCGCGATCTGGCAGGCCGCTGGGGTGACCCGGTATGAGGAAGATAATTCATGCGCGTGGTCGCCCGCTGGGCGTTCAAGTGGGGCTCAGGTTTCGCCCGGACGGAGGCGGCGACGCGCCGCGCCGTCCTCTAGCGCCTCTCGAATTGATTTCCGCTCCACTCAGAGGGGGGCGCCGGCCGCCTCCAGCAGGTCACGCCAGAGGCCTTCACGCGGATCGTAGGCGAGCAGCCGGCCCTCGTTCATGTCGTAGAGCCAGCCGTGTATGGAAAGCCGCCCCTCCGCCACGCCGTCGGCCACGCTCTGATATGTCATGAGATTGTCGATCTGGAACTGCACGTGCGCACGTGCCACCTCGTCGTGCCGCTCGGGACCCTCGAGGCCGGCCGCGCGGATCAGGGCATGCGCCGGCCGGGTGAGGTTGATCCAGCGCCTGAGGTGCTGGTCGCCCTCGATGTGGTCGGTATCGAGGAGTGCCCCGATGCCGCCGCACCCCGTATGTCCGCAGACCACGATGTCGTCGATGCCGAGATGTTCGATGGCATAGGCGATCGCCGCCCCGACACTGTCGTCGTAGGCGTGCGCCGGTGGCACGCTGTTGGCGATGTTGCGGATTTCGAAGAGTTCGCCGGGGTCCGCGCCGGTGATCTGGGCGGGCACGACACGGCTGTCCGAGCAGCCGATCCAAAGCAGGCGCGGCTTCTGCTTGGCGGTTGCCAGGTTCCGAAAGAACGCGCGGTCTCGCTCGAAGGCCTCCCGGAAGCGGGCGTGGCCTTCCATGGCATCAGCAATGTCCGGATCGATGTCCGCCAACCCGCCTGCCGGCCGGTCATCGCCGGGGCGATCGCCGTTACCGTTTTCGTCGTGCTGGCCCGACATCCCTTGAACCTCCTCGACCTCGAGACCGCAGACCACTACAACAATTAGGCTTTCCCGTGAATGCGTCGCCACCTCACTCGTCTGGTGCCGGCCGGTCTATTCGACCTCGAAGCCCGCGAATTCGAAGCCCGGCGCCACCGTGCAGCCAACGAGGGTCCACGCCCCGAGGCTGCGGGCCGACTGCCACGCGCCGGCTGGGACCACGGCTTGCGGGCGTTCTCCCGCCGCGAGATCGGCCCCGAGGATGACCTCTTGCTCGCCATGCGCCGTGCGTGTTGCGAGCGCCAGCGCGGCGCCGGCATAGTGGTGCCAGACCTCGGCGGCATCGACCCGGTGCCAGCGCGAGCGCTCGCCCGCCGAAAGCAGGAAATAAATCGCTGTCGAGTGCGAGCGGCCTCCGTTCGCTGCCGCGTCGCGGAATGTCTCCCGGTAGTGACCACCCTCGGGATGCGGCACGAGTCCGAGCAGGGCGATGACCTCCTCGCCCGTCAGTTGATCCTTCGGCACCGCCGACCTCCGTCGCTATTGCGTCGTCATCACGCCGATCACCGCGCCGGTCATCAGCGTCGCCAACGTGCCCGAGACGATGGTCTTGAGTCCGAGGGAGATGATTTCGCCGCGTCTCTCCGGGGCCATCGCGCAGAGCCCGCCGATCATGATGCCGAGCGATCCGAAATTCGCAAAGCCGCAGAGCGCGTAGGTCAGGATCAGCCGGGAGCGACCCGACAGCTCCTGCGCTCCCGTTTCGGCGAGCCTGAGGTAGGCGACGAACTCGTTCAGCACGGTCTTGATGCCGATGAGCGCGCCCGCCGTGACGCTTTCCGAGGCCGGTATCCCGATGAGCCAGGCGAGCGGCGCCATCGCCCAGCCGAGCAGCATCTCGACGCTTACCTCGATGCCGAATGGCGCGCCGGCCAGGGCCAGGATCTGGTTCGCGAGATGGACCAGGGCGACAAAAACGACGAGCAGGGCGGCGACGTTGGCGAGCAGCGTGATGCCGTCGCGTGTGCCGGCCACGATGGCATCCATGCTCGAGCCGGTTGGCTCGGCCTCCGCCATCGGTGGCGTGTCGCCGTCCTGCGTTTCCTCCGCGCCCGGCGGCACCATCAGGAAGGCGATGAGGAGGGCGGCCGGCGCGCTGATCACCGATGCCACCACCATGTGGCCCGCGGCCCCCGGCAGGCTCGCCGAGAGCAGGCTCGCATAGAGCGCGAGGACCGTTCCGGCGATCGTCGCCATCCCGACCGTCATGGTGGCAAAGAGCGCGGACCGGCTCATGGTGACGAGGTAGGGGCGCACGAGAAGCGGCGCCTCGACCATCCCGACGAAAATGTTGGCGGCGGCGGATGTGCCGACCGGACCCGAGACGCCGAGGCTGCGCGACAGGGCCCAGGCGAAGGCCCCGACCACCGCCTGCAGCACGCCCCAATGATAGAGCAGGCGCGACAGCGCGCTGACCAGGAGGATGAGCGGCAGCGCCTGGAAGGCGAGGACGAATCCGTTCTCCGGCTTGACGATGTCGAAGGGAGCAGGGCCTCCGGCAAGGTAGCCGAACACGAGCCGCATGCCCGCGTTGCTCGCGGCCTGAAGCGCGCCGACCAGCCCGGCGATCCATTCGAACGATCCGCGGAGCACGGCGACGTTCAGCATCAGGCCGGCGATGGCGATCTGCAACGCGAGCGCGACGGCGGCCATCCGCGCGAGCCCCGTCGCCGTGAAGGCGCGGCGGTCCTCGGAGGCCGCCAGCGCCAGCAGCGGAATGACGATGAGCCCGAGGGCGCTCTGCAGCTGTCCCGACATGCCATGCCCCCCGGCGCTCCGACGCGGGGCGCCTCGTTGCGGCCTGTCATGAAGGATGGTGCGGCTGGCATCAAGGGGTCGCCGGTTCAAGCCTCGAGCGGCCCGCCGGCCACCCTGCCGGCTGCCGGCATCAGCGCCGCCCGCGCAGGTAGACGAACCAGTAGACCGCGCCCACCATCAGGCTGCCGCCGATGAGGTTGCCGATCGTGGATACGGTGATGTTGTGCACCGCGGCCGAGACCGTGATCGCGGGAAAGTTCGCCGCACTCGCCCCGATCGAGGTCCAGAATTCGGGCCCTGCCCACGCCTTGATCATCAGCGCGTAGGGCAGGAAATAGAGGTTGGCGATGGAGTGCTCGAATCCGGCGGCAACGAAGGCTGCGATCGGCGGGACGATAACGACCACCTTGTCGGTCGTGCTGCGGGCCGAGAACGACATCCAGACCGCAAGGCAGACCAGCACGTTGCAGAGCAGCGCGAGGAAGAAGAGTTCGACGGTCTCGAGAGCCGACTTCGCCGCCGCGACGTCGAGCGCGACCTTGCCGACGGCACCGCCCCCCAATTCGTAGTGCCCTGCGAGGAAAACGAGCAAGGCGGTGCCGACCGCCCCCGCGATGTTGCCGAGATAGACGATCGCCCAGGCCACGAGCAGTGCGCGGACCGTGATGCGACGGCTGGCGCACGCCACGACCATCAGCGAATCGCCGGTGAACAGCTCCGCGCCACCGATGATCACCAGGATGAGGCCGAGCGAGAAGACGATACCGCCGAGAAGGCGCGCGATGCCCCATGGCACATCGCCCGATCCCGCGAGCACCACCGTCATGAAGATCGCCCCGAACGCGATGAAGGCGCCGGCGAGGATGCCGAGCACGCCCAGCGTCAGCGCATCACGGCCGGCCTTGGCGGCACCGACCGTCTCGCACGCGAGCGCCATCTCGGCGGGCATGAGGGCATCGACTCGAGGGGGGGTGGCATCAAGGTCGTTGCGCATTGTCGATCCGTGTCACCGTCGGCTCGAGAACTGTCGGCCCGCTGGTCGGCGGAGGGGGGGGTGGCTCCGCCGTCCGCCACGCACGCGCCTGGCTCAGTACCGGAAGAATTGTTCGTGGAAGTTATTGCTCGCATTCGTGTCGTAGCCGGGGTCGATCTGGGCTGTGAACTTCAAGGTGGCGCCGGGGTTCGCCTGCTCCAGCGCCGTTGCGTCCGTCGTGACGCGTGTACGCCCCCTTGCGTTCAACCCAGGGATGGAAACCTGCCGGCGGAACTGACCCGGTGTGCGCACCTTGTCGGCATCGGAACCCGAAACCCAGATGTACCCCGGGCGGGATTGCTGAGGCCCGTTGTTGACCACGTCGATGTAGACGGTTCCACCGGAGAACCCGACGATGGAAACGGCGATGTCGAACCCGCCCACCGAAGCAGGCTGCTGGAATTGCTGTTGCGGCTCATTTGGCCGATACTTCAATAGACTAGCAGCAAAATTGGGGAAGTTGTGCCAGGCGCACTCGCCGTTCTGAACCTTCGTTATCACTTCGCGCGAGGACAGCGCGGGGAAGTTGCCGAGCCCACATCTCTGATACATCTCCGACCAGTGGTTCCAGTCGCACCGCCCGTCTTGGCTGTAAGACCCGATGCAATCGACAGCCGCGTCGAAGGCGGAGGGCCCCGCCGTTGCAGGCTGACTGCCCGAGCTTGCGATCGCGATGAGAATGGCGCCCGAGATGGCGAGGGATGCTAATGACTTGTGCATTCCGGTTCCGTCCTTCCCTTGACCAGGTGGATCCTAGTGTCCAGGTGGACGCGCGACCGAGGAATGTCGCGAGCCAACGCCCCGGCCGACCGGATCGTGAATGTAGCTGCGTGTGCAGCGGGACATGAATTGCCACACCAGGAACGGCGTGGTTATTTGATGATGATCTCGACGTTGTTTTCGACGGTGAAGACGATATCGCAGTATCCATAGCTGTTGACCGAGACCCAGACGTGGCCCCGATAGGTCTGCTGGACGTGACGCCCGTTGGGTGGAATATTCGCGTAGGGAACGAGCCTCCCGTTGAAATCGACCCACGAGAGCTGGGCCGAACGGTCGGCGACCCTGTTGATCACGATCAGCTCGCGGGCGTCGTTGCTGGCCGCGGACCGCAGGCCAGCGGTGTTGCAATTTGCTTCCGCCATGGTGGGAGAGCCGGCAATCGCCAGGATGCCAGCAAGACCGGCTATAGTCTTGAGAGACAATGTATACATGGTGCTCATTTCTTTTTTGCAGTGCAAACCAGCTATTGTCAGTCAATACATGCGGACCGACACGACCAGCCGAGACTAGCACACTAGACATATGCTGCAACGATTGTAATCTCGGAGGGAGCAACAGTTTGTCTTTGCGAGGCCGAGGTCCGCTCGCCGCCCCCGGTAATTGTCCTCCCAGGTGTGGAACCGAGCGATGGGGGCGACCGCGTCGACACACCGGCCACATCGTTGGAAACGCGAGGTTCGGCCGTTGCCCGGCTAGCGCGAGAGGATGGCCCGGGCCACCCGCTCGCCCGACATCAAGGCGCCGTGTGCCGTGCCGAAGTAGTCCGGCTCGCACGCCTCGCCCGCGAACCAGAGCCGGCCATCCCATGCCTGCTGACCGAGATCTCGGCGGGTCGCCCCGCTCGTTCCAACGGCGTTGTAGCTATAGCTGCCGGCGCTGAAGGGATCGGCCCGCCAGCGTGTGACCTGAGCACCGAGTGGTGCCGGAAAGCGGCTTCCGAACATCGCTCGCAGTGCCTCGTGGGCACTGGCCATGGTGGCCCGGTCGTCGAGCGCTTCCAGCGTGTCCGCTTCGTGCCCGGCATTGAATCCGAGGAGCACGGGCGCCCGCATGCCACGGGCGAGGGACAGCCACTCGGCCCAAAGTCCCGGTGTCGGCCCAAGCCACTCGATCCAATCGACGTCGTCCGGCCAGGCGATCCTGTCGAACCGAAGCCAGCACTTGTTGAGGAGGCCGGTCCCGAGCCCCTCTATCGCCACCTGGCGCCGCCGGCCGAGCGGCTCGGTAAAGCGCGGTCGCCCCGCCTGCAGGACGCCGAGCGGCACCGTGCAGACGACGCGATCCGCTCCGATGCGCGTTCCGTCGGCAACGCGCACCCCATCGGGGCTGACCTCCACCACCTCCATAGAGGTCCGGATGTCGAGGCCCTTCGCCAGCAAGGCGGTGATCCGGTCGAACCCGTCCGGGAAGATCACGTCGCCGCCGCCGAACTCCTCGCCGTCGTCACCATGCAGGGCCGAGAGCCGATCGGCGGGCGCCGCGTATTCCTGCTCGAGCGTGCTGTTGACGAGGTGGAGGACGAGCCGACGCTGCGCCTCGGTGGTGCCTTGCCATTCGGCGGACTTTTCGAGCGCGGCCATCACCGACATGTCGGCTTGCCCGCGTGCGACCGCCCGGAGCGCCGATCGCAGAATTCGTTCCGCCGGCCGCATGTCGGGATCGCTGCTCTCGCCGTCGGGACCGATCAGCACTGCCGCGTCATAGCTCGTGGCGACGCGCCGGGCCCCCGCCTCGCGGGCCAGCGCGGTCAGCGGATTGCCTTTCGTTCCGTGAATCCAGCTCGCCCCGAGGTCGACCGGTACATCGGGCCAGTTGCGGGAGGTGTGGATGCGCCCCCCGATGCGCTCGCGGGCCTCGAGCACGATCACCTCGGCGCCCCCCGCCGCGAGCATGCGGGCCGCGCCCAGACCTGCGAGACCTGCACCCACCACCACGATTCGCTCGTCGGAGGCGCGCGCCCGCCCTGCCGCCAGCAGCGCCGCCGCAATGGCTGGGCCGAGCGCCAGGACACTGCGGCGCGAAATGCGACTGCTCCTCCGTCTCGGTGTATTCGGCGTCGAATGGCGCGGCACCTTCGGCTCCCCTCGAGATGACGGATTGCTGTCCTGATCCAGCCTGCATCACATCGATCTAGCCGTACGAAACCGGTCGCCACAAGTCTGTCGCGCTTGCCGGTCCCGGCCTTATGATGGCAGTGACGCAAGCGATCGGCGGTGCCGCTGCCGCTACCTTCTCGATGGAGAGACCTCGAATGGACCGTTTCACCGGCGGTTGCCTTTGCGGCGACGTGCGCATCGTGGCGTCCGGCAAGCCCTATCGGGTCGGTCTCTGCCACTGCCTCGACTGCCGCAAGCATCATGGCGCCCTGTTCCATGCCAGCGCCATTTTTCCGCGGGATGCCGTGACGATCGAAGGCGAGACACGCGACTATGCTGGCCGGCATTTCTGCCCCCGTTGCGGCTCGTCCGTTTTCGCGTGCACGGCCGACGAAATCGAGGTCGCCCTCGGCGCGCTGGACGCCCCCGACCAGTTGCGGCCGACCTACGAACTCTGGACGATCCGCCGTGAAGCCTGGCTGCCACCGTTTCCGCTCGCGCGGCGCTACGAGCGCGATCGCCTCGCCGATGGGCGGAGCGAGGAATAGAACGGGCAGGAGAAGATCGCCAGCGCAGCCCACGCGACGCGCTCTCGCCGTGGCCATGCCGGAATTCCAATTCCAACGTCGCCCGATCGGTGATGTGCGGTTGGCCGGTAATGCCAGAGCCGAATACGCCGGCCCGGAGTCGACGTGCATCCAGGTGTCGCAACCGCTCCCTGGCTTGTGAGCTGGCCGAATTTCAAATCCACACTTCTCAATTGACTTAGATCAATGCTGCGACCCCGCCGGCGTGCGATCGAACAGTTCATACAACGAATGACGACCGCGCCAGTCGGCCGCCGAACCTCCGTTGGGTGATCACCGAACGGACGAACGATGGCTCTTGGCTGCCGACAGTTCCATTCGCGGTCGAACTTCTTCAAGGACATCGAAGAGGCCGAGTATCGACATGCAAAACAAGAGCAGTGGGCGAAAACTCCAGATGGCGCTGCTGGCGGCTGGTTGGATGTTCGCCATTCCAGACACGGCCGCCGCAATCCACTGCCAGAACTGGCAGATCATCGCCATCGGTCCCAAAGTACATCGGGATACGCCCCATGCCGAACTGATCGCCCGCCGCGACGCCATCGTGGAATGGATTGCAAAGGCGACCGTGGCCGAAGGTGGGCCCTACGAGTGGCCCAAATCGGATGGGCAGAATGTGCGTTGCTGGATGCCCGACCGGTCACACCACCAGTGTTCGGCCAGATCGTTTCCCTGCCGATGAAGGAAGGGAATTGCCGCGTGACACGTCGAGGCAATTCCAAGAACAGTCCATAACCCTGGATCGAGGACGCAGAAATGACCCATGATATCTTCCCTGCCCGCACCGCGCGCACCGCCGTGGCCGTCGCAATCGCGCTGTCGGTGGCCGCCGCTACACCCGCACTCGCTGCAACGAAATGGAGGGCAAGTCCGGCATTCGGCTCGGTTACGTTGCCGGACGAACCGAATGGGAACGCAACCGGCTCCTATACCGGCAGCGGAGGCGGCAGCATATACGGCCGCTTCGCCAAGGCCAAGTGCGGTGGAACACGGTGTCCCGGCGGTGGTTACAATCTCACCGGTTACTGGGTCGAGCCACACGCCGGCATAAAGTGCGACAAGGCGGTCCACGGTTCATTCTATTGGGGTCGTATCGACTGGACCTTCAACGACGACTACACGGAATTCAAAGGCAGTTGGAGTGATTGCGACGGTCCGATGAAGCATTCGGCAAACGGACGACGGAACTGAGGGGGCAAGCCACGCGGGCCTTGTCGAGTTTGATAGGGTCGTCACGAACACTGGTTCGTTGAAACGGAGGACCGGTCGTTGTCGAATTGGCGGATATCCACGGGACTGCTCCTGATGATGGGACTGCTTGGGCATGCTGCGATGGCGGCGCCATCGGGCGTTGCGCCGCCAGGCTCCAGGTCGACTGCACCCGAAGCGATGCGTATGGTGGAGAGCCATGGTTGCGCAAGTGCGGCGACCGTTGTTTTGGCGGCGAATTCCGAGACCATTGTGGCGGCCGACGGCAGTCCCGTGGAGCGCAATCTCCGCATCGGTGACAAGCTGATCGTGAGGTGGGAAAGAACTCCCGGCACCGGTTACAAGTGGCAGATCAACGCCGAGGCGAGCAGTAATATTGCTCTCATCGCTCTGACGGATCTGGGTTGGGCGGCGTTCGAGCCGCCGGCGGGTCAGAATCCGGTCATCGGCGGTCCGGGCCATCACTCGTTCGAGATCGAGGCGGTGGCCGCGGGCAGTGTTCTCCTCGTATTCGACTATTCGCGGCCGTGGGAAAATAAAGCGCCTGCGCGCCGCCAGTCGATCGAGTTGACCATAAGTGGATCCTGAGCGCCGGGTTGCTCGCGATCCTTGACGGCTCGAGACGATGATCATTCTGGATAATCGAGAGGAAAAAGGGATGTCCCTTCGACGGATGCCTTTTCTCGCGACGATCGTCGCGATCACCATGCAGACCCTGTCCGTTGCCGCGGCCGAGCAATGCCACACGGCACAGGGCAGTGAACGGCGGGCTATTCTCGCCGCCGCGCGTCAGCCTGCCGAGCAGGCCCTGAAGCAACCGGTCGAACTTGTCGTGCGGCGGATCAAGGTGTGCGGGCCGTGGTCCTTCGTCATCGCCGATATGCGCAAGCCCGGGGGAGCACAAATCGACTGGGATTCGACGGTCTGTGCCGGCGATGTCAGTCACCTGGTCGGAGCGTTGCTGCGGAAGGCAGGAAGTGGCAGCTGGCGCGTCAAGGCTTCCGAACTCTGTCCGACCGACGTTCCATGGGTCGATTGGGCTTCCAAGTACAACGCCCCTGCCGCCCTCTGGCAGTGAGGGGCCGTGGAATTCGATGCAGCGATGGGGGGGCGTGTCGTGCGCGCGCCCTCCCTTTGGAAGGAGGGAATCCGGATGGATGGGTTGAGCCTGCGTACTCCCTTGGTCGTCGCGCTTTCGATCCTTTTGTGTCCGGCGCCGCTGGCTTCGGCGAAGACCTGCAAGGAGGACCCCGTCGAGGTGAACCATTGCGCCGTCCAAGTGCGTGGTCAGCCGCCCGTCCAGGATGTTGCGATCGGCAAGTGGCGCAACGAGGTGCGCGACCTCTACGGCCCCGAGTGGAGTTCCTGGGAGAATGCCGGCGGGCGGATACGCTGTCGTGAGGTCGGCGCCGAGATCTGCTGCAACGTCGCGGCGGTGCCGTGCAAACCGTGATCGAACGCTCCATGCCCGCGGCCGCGCGTACGAGCACCCGCGGTACCACACGCCGCTGTGCCGCCTCGCTCTCCTGCAAGCGGACCTGCCAGGAGGGAGCCTTGACGGGAAAAAGTCCGCCGACCTGCGAACAACGCCATGCGATTGGCGGAACCGGCGGTGGAAGAAAAACGAAGTCGAACACGCTCTGGTGTTCCGGCTCCGAACGTTGCTACCCACTCGCGGCTGGCTCCCGAACCGAACGTCAGGTGTTCGACCCTAGGGCGCCGCGATTGTTGTCGCTTTCGGCTGCGCGCTCAAGGTCGCGCGCCTCGTACCCCGGCCTCCACTTCGAGGTCGAGTCCGCAGACAGCGCCCACGGCGGCGCATCCGAGCGCCACCAGTTCATCGGACTCGAATTGCTCCGGCAGGGCACTGCCCTCCAGCCAGAGTCCATCGATGATGGCGTTCGCCGTGATCGCCATGGCGCGGCTCGTCCCGGCGGTGACCGGCCGGCCGCAATCGGCCCGGGCCTCACTGATCAGTTCCTCCAGTCGGTCGCGGAACTGCCGGTAGGTGCGGATATGGATGTTGCGGATGGTGGGAGAGGTCTGGACCAGGGACATGAAGGCGGCCCAGAGCGACACCGGCTCGGGGCCGATACTCGGTGGTCGCAGAGATCGTTCGACGAAGCGCCGAAGCCGGTCGAGCGCGGGCTCGTCGCCGCCACCGACGGCGAGCGCCCCTTCCATGAGCTTTTGCGCATGACGCTCGAAGGCGGCGGCGATCAGGTCCTCTTTCGTCGAGAAATGATGCCGGATCAGACCCTGCGTCACCCCCGCCCGTCGCGCGATGTCGCGCACGGTGGCTGCCCCGATACCAGCTTCGCCGATCAGCTCCAGCGTCGCCGCGATCAGCTCGCTGCGCCGTTCTTCGGGGTCCAATCTGGAAACCGCCATGCGAGGCACCGTTAGCTCGTCCGCGAATAGGACTTGCGTCGCGTCATATTATACGATTGCATAATAAGGTTGAAATCACTTGCTGCGCAACACCTCGGCTCGGGGTGCGCGCAGCCAAAGCGGAGCGGCGGGCATGTCGATCTCGAGAATTGATCACATGGGAGAGGTCTGGCCCGACGTCTTTCCGGGGGCGGAGACGGCCGATTACGGGCAGTTCACCCTCAGCCCCGAGGGTCCCGTCGAAGTGCGCAGCTTCCAGAGTTTCACCCTCGTCTACACCGTCGGCGAATACGGCCTGGACGACACGGGCGCGATCAAGCTGGTGCAGCGGTGGACGGCCGACAACGGCGTGGTCCAATGCCATGACCCGGCGGCGCCCAACTACGTCACCGCGACGGCCTCGAACGGTGTGTCGCTGGAGTTGCACATCGAGCCCTATCCGCACCAGCGCCCCTGGTACAACGGCCTGCGGATCACCGTCGTGCGCGGCTATATGGAGCCTGGCGACACCATTACCATCGTGCTGGGCGACCGCTCCTGCGGGTCACCGGGCTACCGGCTGCAGACCTTCTCGGAAAGTTGCCTGGAGTTCCTTGTGCTCGTCGATGCCTGCGCCACGGGCGTGTTCCTGCCGCTTCCGTCGCGCGGGGTCGAAGTCGTACCGGCCGCGGTCGACCGCTGGGCGCTCGCGGCCCCGACCCTGCGGCGCCCGGGCGAACTGTTCGCCATCGGCATCCGACCGGAGGACCACTGGGGCAATGCGACCGGGTTCCACCCGACCCGGCTGAGGCTCCGCGCATCGGGGCCGATCGACGGCCTGCCTGCCGAAGTCGACTTTCCTGTTGGTCAGCGCGCCCTTCGGATCGAGGGGCTGTCGATCGCGGCCGAGGGGGTGACGCGTGTGGAACTCCTCTCTGCGGACGGCACCTGCCTTGCGCGCTCCAACCCGATCCTCGTCCGGCCCGGGGCGAAGGCGGCTTGGTGGGGCGACCTGCACGGGCAGAGCGGCGAGACCGTCGGCATCAACACGATCCGCGACTACTTTCGGTTCGCCCGCGATATCGCCTTTCTCGACGTGACCAGCCACCAGGCGAACGACTTCCAGATCACCAAGGGCTTCTGGGCCGAGATCAATGCGGTCAGCGCCGAATTCGACGCGCCCGGTCGGTTCACGGCCTTTCCGGGCTACGAATGGTCGGGGAATACGCCGCTCGGCGGAGATCACAACGTCTTCTTTCGCCACGAGGGCGAACAGATCCACCGCTCGAGCCATTCGCTGCTGAGGGACCGGTCGGATCTGTCCACCGACGCTCATACGGTGCGGGACCTCTTTGCGGCGCTGCACGGGCGAGACTGCGTGCTCTATGCCCATGTCGGCGGCCGCCCCGCGGACATTTCCCGCGGCGAGGATGCGCGGCTGCGAACCGCAGTCGAGGTGCATTCCGACTGGGGCACCTTCGAATGGATCCTGACCGATGCCTTCCGCCTGGGCTACCGCGTCGGCGTCGTCTGCAACAGCGACGTGCACAAGGGCGCGCCCGGTGCCGCCTATCCGGGGGCCTCGGAATTCGGGGCGGCCAGCGGTCTGACCTGCTTTCTGGCGGACGAGCTTTCGCGCGACGGCATCCTGGCCAGCATGAGGCGCCGGCACCATTTCGGCACCACCGGCTGCCGGGCCCATGTCGACGTGCAGGTTCACCTCGGGCCCGAGGGTCTTGTCCACCCCGAGGATCCACGCTGGTCCGACAGACCGGGCGAGGCTGCTGAGATTGCCGTAATGGGCGACATCGCCCGCAGTCCGGATCGAGCGCTCTGCGTCGATGTGGCGGTCCACTCTGACGCCCCGGTGCTGCGCATCGATGTGATGTGCCGCGACCGCCTGGTCGAGACCGTCCGGCCCTATGCGGCGGCGGACCTCGGTCGGCGTGTTCGCGTGGTCTGGGAGGGCGCCGAGTATCGCGGCCGCGGCCGACAGACCCGCTGGCAGGGCAGCCTGCGAACGAGCAAGGCGCGGATCGAGCGCATCGGCGCGATCAACAGCTGGAACCTCGAGCGCGCGACGCGCCACCATGATCACGGGACAGTGGACTTCGACACCGTCACCACCGGGAATTTCGGCGGCGTCGACCTGTGGCTCGACGATGCGCGGGCCGGATCGCTGATCATCGACACCGGCTTGGTCAAGGCCGACCTGCCCCTGGCCGAGATCGGGATCGAGGAGCGGGTCCTTGCGGCCGGCGGGCTGGAGCGCTGCCTGCGCGTCTCGCGGTTGCCGGAGACGCTAGAGGTCTGTGAGATGCATTGCAGCGTGACGGTTCCCGTCGCCGATGATGGCCGCGACAGCCCGATCTGGGTCCGCATTACCACCGAGGATGGCCACCGCATCTGGACGAGCCCGGTCTATATCGTCCCTGGTTGAGAGCGCCGGCGAGGCGGACGCGAGCGGATACGAGCCGGTCTGTCGCCGGGGCCGAACGGCTCGTGTCCGCAGACGTCGGCGCCTTGCCATGCATCTTGCCGAAGGCTAGCCGCGCGAGGAGCCCAAAGCCGCCCGGGCAAGATCGTCCGCCGGGACCCAGACAAGGCCCGGGCGATAGCGCGCGGCGATCCGCCCACCCTCGAGCGCAAGCAGGTGCAGCCAGCCGTTGTCGAACAGATCCCGCACTCCGGTGTGACGCGACAGGATCTCGGTCATGGCGGCCTGCGGTGCCTCGATCAGGACCGTGAGGCGAAGCGGTTCATGGGCCTGGCGCGCCCCGTCATGGACCATCTGCCAGGGCAGGCCGGGGCGCAGGATGCCGCCGTTGCCCTGCACCACCCCGATGCCGCCGACGACATTGTGGATCAGCTTGTTACCGCCTCCGAAAGCATCGGGCGCAACGGTCGAGCCGTAATATTGCAGGTTGATCCAGCTGGCGACGACGACCGGCGCCGTCAGGATCAGTTCCAGCGTGCCGAAATCCGTGTCGGCCTGCCAGTCATAGCTATGCAGGAAGGCACGGCCCTCGAGGTCGGCCGCCGCGGTGACCGCGCGCGGGGCCGCGACAAAAGCCGCACAGCCCACCAGTCCCCATTCCGGCCGCACCTCGGCCCAGTCGCGGGCGCGCGCCGCCAGCGTTGCCGCGGTCGCTCCCGGCAGGCGCAGCGCCCGTTCGGCCCGCGCTCGCCCTGCGGCGCGGGACAGCCAGTCTTTCGCCGCGGTCAGGTCGGCGCGATGGTCGGACACGGGTATGTCCTCGTAAAGCGTAACGGTATCGGTCGTGGTATCGTGAAGGCCCGCGACAAAGACCGTGTCGGCCGGCAGCTCGATGCCCTCCGCGGGCAGGCCCGCGCGCGTCTCGGGGTCGTTGAGCAGACTGGCGAGAAGCCTGGCTGAAACTTCGCCGGTCTGGCCGCCGCAGGCGCCGCAATGATAGGCACTTTCGTGCGGGTTGTTCGTCACCTGCCCGCCGTGACCGAGAAGCAGGACCAGCCGCGCATGGCCCGCGGTCATGCTCATGGCCCTCAGGATCGCCGCCCCCGTGGCCGCCTTGGCCTCGGGCGACAGCCTCCCCTCGATCCTCGGCATGGGCGCGGTTTCGGCCTTGCCCGACAGGCCAAGCGCGTCCTTCACCAGCTTTACGCCGTATAGCGGCCCCGCCGCCTCGACGAAGGCGAAGGACGAGACGGCAGCCTGCCGAAACCTGCCCCAGGCGCGCAAGGTGCGCGCCGCGATCCGCGTGGCCTCTTCCACCGCCGGGGCGGCGTGGCCGGTCGAGGTCAGGCTGGGGTTCAACAGCACCGGCAGATGCGCCGCGATTTCGTCCGTGCCATGGGCGCGGTGCGCGAGCGGCAGGCCGAAGAAACCTGCAAAGCCGATGGTGGTGATGCCGGGATCCAGCTCCTCGAGCGCACGGCGGAACACTTCGGACCGGACGTCGATGCAGAAGGCGGCCTGCAAGGCGGGACGACCCGCCCGCGCCTCGGGCCCGGTCAGTGCCGCGGCCAGGCGGCGCTGGTGGGCGCGCTCGGCCGCCTCTTGCAGGATCGCGTCGATCACCTGGTCCGGAGATGGCGCGACCGGGGCGGCGTGGGCGGCCAGCGTCTGGGCCCATGCTTCGGCAACCTGCGGCACATGGGCCAGCAGCGCTTCCTCCCAGATCAGCCTGATGGCGAGCAGCTCGATGATCGTTTCATCGCTACCGCCCTTCAGTTCCGCCTCCCACAGGAGCCAGCGCGCGTGCTGCGCCCAGCCACCGAGGCCCATGAGCAGCCGGTGAAAGGCCGTCGGCGCCGAGGCCTCGGTAATCCCCAGCCGTTCCACCGCGCGCAGGATCGCGCGCTCGGGCGTGTCAGGAGCGGTTGCGACATGGGCGCAAAAGCCCTGAAGGCCCGCGATCTCGGGCGTCAGGTCATGCGACGCCCAGGCCCGCCAGGCCCCGAAGGCTCCCTGGCCCGGCGCGGGCGTCCAGAGCGCTTGCCCGCGGTCGAAGCATCCCGCTGCCCAAAGGCCCAAGGTGCGCGCGATCATCGCGGGCCAATCGTCGCCCGTGGCGGCAGCGGCGAGGTCTGCCACGGTCGGCAATGCGGCAGGTGCCGGGGCGGTCGCTGCCAGCTTGGACTTGAGCAGGACGAGATCGGCGGGCTTCACCGGTGCATTGCAGGCAAGAAGCGCATCGGCCAGATCGCCGTCGGTGATCCGTCCCGCCGCAACCTCGGCCGCCAGCTCGGCCCGAGGCCGGGTGATCGCCACCCCGGCGACACGGGCAAGGCGGGCGGCGGCAGTGGCCAGGTCCTCACCCGTCTGACCGAGGAAAGGGTTGACCGCGACCGTGGCCGACAGCGGAAAGGCAGGTGGGATGGCGCGCGCGGCCGCTTCGGCGGCCTTCAAGAGGTCTGTGAACCGGGCGGGAGTGATGGCGATCGGCTCGACGAGCATGGGGCTCTCCACGGGGTCTGGGGATCAGGGTCAGAGGGCCTTCGGCGTCTTCAGGCCGCCAATGAGGCGGTCAAGCAGCGCATTCAGGTAGAGGCCGTTGGCCAGGTGCACGCGCAGCCCTGCGGCTGCCGGGTGATGCGCCCAGAGCGGGAACAGGGCTTGCGCCACCGCGACCAGCCCGAAGGACACGAGGGCGAGCACGATCAGCGCCCATTCCAGCGGCCCTGCTGCGGGAACGGCGGGCAAGCTGCCGCCCCACAGTGCGCCCGCGATCTGGTGGAAGGCGAAGTAGGCAACCGCCGCCGCGGCCGAGGCTGCCGCGGTCCGCTGCGTCAGCACGGCAGGCGCGGCGTCGGCCAGGCCCTGCGCCACGAGGTAGGCCACGCCGAAGACGAGGATCATGCCCAGCGCCAGTGACTGCGGCGACTTGGCGCCCGCAACCGCGGTGAAGCCCACCGCCACGACGCCATAGAGGACGACCGCGATGAGGAAGGCGCGGGCGACGGCGCCAAAGCCCGGCACGGCCACCGGCCCCGGCCGCCGCACCGACGCCACCGCCCGCACCGCGCCACCAGAGGATAAAAAGGCATGCGCCTTGTAGAGCGAGTGCGCCACGATGTGCAGCAGCGCCAGCGCCCAAAGGCCAAGACCGCACTGCAGCAGCATGAACCCCATTTGCGCCACGGTGGACCAGGCCAGCGCGGTCTTGACCGCCGACTGGGTCAGCATCACCAGCGCACCGAACAGCGCAGTGAACCCGCCGATCATCACCAGGGCCGCCATGGCGCCCGGGCTCGCCTGCACCAGTTCGGCCATGCGGATCAGCAGGAAGCCACCGGCGTTGACGATCCCGGCGTGCAGGAGCGCCGAAACGGGGGTTGGCGCTTCCATCACCTCGGTCAGCCAGCCGTGCAGCGGGAAGGCCGCTGTCTTGAGCGCTGCGGCCAGCACCAGGAGCGCCACCGCGCCCTGCGCGGCCATGGGCAGACCACGGCCCGCCGCTGTCGCGATGGCGGCGAGATCGGCCGTGCCGAAGGCCGACCAGAGCAGCACCGCAGCCAGGATCACCGCCACGACAGCCGCGCCCCAGACGAGGGCGAACTTCGTGGCCGCCCGCCGCGCCTCGGGCCGGTCCGGGTAAAAGAGCAAGAGTTGCCAGAGGCAAACACCCGTGGCCGCGAAGGCCGCTGCCAGCACCGCGAGGCTACCAGCCTGGACCAGCACCAGGGCCGCCGCAAGCGTCGCCAGCAAGAGCGCGTGGAACCGCCCCTCGCGTTCCTCGCCATCCAGGTAGCGGCGCGAATACCGCACGACGACCCAACCGACGAAGGCGACCAGCAAGCCCATCGTCACGCTGACGGGATCAAGCCGCAGCGCCAGAAGCCCCGGCCCCGACCCCAGTGCCAGGAGTGCGGGCCCGGCCAGGATCAGCCATGGCACCCCTGACGCCGCAAGGGCCAGCGTCGCGAGCGCCGCGCCTTCGACCACGGCCAGTATGGAAGCGGGACGGCGACCGGGACGCAGCGCGGCAAGGACGGAGGCGGCCAGGAGCGGCAGCGGGGCGAGCGACAAGGGATCCATCGTGTGGTCTCCGCAGCGTGATGAGATGCGGAGAGGTAGGTAGAGACTAGAAACCCTCCAGAAAAATACATATTATCTGAATGATCATTCGATAATATTGAACGATGGCACTGATCAACTTACATCACCTGCGCCTGTTCCGAGCTGTAGCCATCGACGAATCGCTGACCGCGGCGGCTCGGCGGCTGAACCTTTCGCAATCGGCGCTGTCCACTCAGATCCGTACGCTGGAACAGACGCTTGGCCACGACCTGTTCGAACGGCGCGGACGTACCATGGTGTTGACCGAGGCGGGCCGGATCGCGCTGGATCATGCCGAGGCGATCTTCCGCACGGCCGATGATCTGAGCGCGGTTCTGCGCGAGACCGGTCGCAGTCGGCAGGTTCTGAGGGTCGGCGCTCTGGCGACGCTCTCGCGAAACTTCCAGCTGCAATTCCTGCGCCCCATCATCGGTCGGCCCGATGTCGAGGTCGTACTGCGTTCAGGCAGTCAGGCCGAACTCTTGCGGGCACTCGAGGCAACCTCGCTCGACGTGCTGTTGACCAATCTCGCCCCCCCGCGCGATGCCGCAAGCCCCTGGTTGGTGCATCGATTGTCCGAGCAGCCGGTCAGCCTGATTGGCACACCCGCACGGATCGGGCCCGCACCGTGGCGGCTGGCCGACCTTCTCGCTCGCGAGCCGATCGTGCTGCCCACTCGGGAAACCGCGCTGCGCGATGCCTTCGACGCGCTGGCCAGCCGCCTCGGCGTGGTGCCCTCCATCGCCGCGGAGGTGGACGACATGGCCATGCTGCGACTTCTGGCGCGCGAGAACGCCGGGCTTGCCGTCATTCCCCCCATCGTCGTTCAGGACGAACTTGCCACGGGGCTTCTGGTCGAGGCCGTCAAACTTGACGGCATTGCCGAGTCCTTCATTGCGGTTACGCGCGACCGTCGCTTTCCCAATCCACTCTTGGCCTCCATCCTCGAGGCTGACGGGTGAAGGGCCAGCCCGCACCAGGTTCGGCAATCAACGGGGAATCGTCGTGACCGGACTTGCCGGGGCGTCGGCCCGGACTTGCTGGCCGACTGTCGTTGCCGAAGGGGCGACCCTGCCGGATTCGCCCGGCCACGCTCAGTCGAGAACCGGGCAGCCTCGAGGGCGACCTATCGACTAGCCCCCAGACGCGAGCCAGGGACACTGCAATGCGTCGAGGGGGAAATCGGCTTCCATCCCGTCCCCACAACGTACGCATTGTTACGACGTCACGAGGTCCACCTAGCAGACGACAACCGTCGCAAGCACAGACGGAAGGAAGGATCGCTGACCCGGTTCCGGGTATCGCGACGAGGGCTCACAAATCCCTGACCCTGTCCGCCCGCAGTGGACAGGACAGGTAGACGCCGAACTCGCGCCCGATATCGGCGCTCACCCGCGCATGGACGCGGCCCTGCCGGTCGAGGAAGCGTTGGCGATCCTCCGCCGGAAAGATGCCTTCGTGCCAGATGCCCGGATGGATGTAGAGCCCGCGCGTGCCGTCGCACCAGAAGGCAACGACCTTCTCGGGCGAGAGGTTGTCGCCGGGCATCGCCACCGGAACGATGAAGGGTCGGGCATCCAGCGGCCAGAACATCTGGCCACCGTCGGGGTGGTAGTTCATGTGCCATAGCAGCACCTGATCGCGCGGTGCGGTCGCCCGGTCACTGCGCGCCTTCTGCGGATCGGTCGACCAGCCGAGGACATAATGGCCCTTCACCGCCTCGTTGGTCCCGTACAGCACGTCGCCCTGCCACTCGGCCGAGAACACGCCCTCGACCCAGCCGCCCTCATCGCCGGTGCCGTCGTCGACCGGGCGCCAGCCTTGCTGCGGCCAGCGCACGATCTCAATCTCGAAACCCTCCGGGTTGTCGACGAGGCAGCCGTAGCCCTTCACGCTCGCCTCGGTGGCCCGGATCAGCGGCACCTCGTGCCAGGGCAGCGAGGGCTTCGTTGCAGCCTCGAAGATGTACTCGGGTGAACTCACGGTTGCCGCCCCCAGTGCTTGTCGACCATCCGCTGCACCATTGGTGCGAAATGCCGGAAGTCGGGTGTGTCCATGTCGGGGCGCTTGCCGGCTTCGTCGAGGTAGCGCACCGCGATGATCTGCTCGAGGTTGGGATTCTTCTCGAACTCGGCCACCTCCTCGGGGCTCATCGGGCCGCCTTGCAAGCTCAGCGAATGGATCGAGGCCTCGGAGAGGCGGCTGAAATAATCGGGCCGTGTGGCGCAGAGATAGCGCTTGGCCGCAACGTGGTAGCGGCAGCAATCGGTGATGACGGGGGGGAAGAAGCGCTCCAGCACCGCGGCGCCGGCATCCTCGTGGTGGCGGTCCTCGGTGTCGCCCATCGTGAAGGTGCCGAATTCGCTGGTGAAATGTCCGATGTCATGCAGGAGTGCGCCGACGATGATCTCTTCGGGTTGGCCGCTCCGCTCGGCGATGGTCGCGCCCTGCAGCATGTGCTGACCCATGGTCACCGGCTCACCGAGGTATTCCTCCCCGCCGCGACGCTCGAAGATCGAGGCGAGGAAGTCGACGATGGTATCGGGGCCGAGGCTGTCGACATCGGGTTTCATTCCGCCGCCTCCAGTCTGCCGCCGCGCGTCAGGGCGGCATGGGCCGAACGCAGGCCATCCTTGTCGGCGTAACAGCCCTGCAGCCAGCGCTTCCCCTCGCCGGAAAAGCCCTTGCGCGCGTGCAGCACGCGGGTGTTGTCGACCACGAAGGCTTCGCCCGGGTTCAGCCGGAACGTGACCTCCATCGCGGTGTCGTCGATGATCTCGCCCAGCCGGCGATAGGCGGCGTAGTAGTCCGGCATCCTGTCGAAGGGGACATCCGTCACGGCCGCGAATGACCGGTTGTTGAAGCGGATGCCGATCAGTTCTCCATCCGGTGCCAATTCGATGATCGGACGCCGCGAGGTCAGGCAGACCCCCGCCTCTCCCGCGTATTCGAACCGAGCGCAATGATCGGCCAGCACGTCGAACCAGTCCGCATTCTCCTGGCGCAAGCGAAGCGCCGCGGCGAAGCCGTCGACCACCATGTTCTCGCCGCCTGCCGCCGAACTTTCGAGGCAGTAGAGCACTTGGACCGTCGGAACGGGGTCCCGATAGGGGTTGTCGGTATGGGCCTGGAGCCCGAGGCCCGTGTAGGCGAGGTTCGTCGGGTTCACCTCGGTGCGAACCTCGAAGTGCCGCCCATAGTTCGTCTCGCGCACGTAGCCGAAGAGATCGACGACCCGGAACAATGCCCCGGATTCGATCGGACCGTTCACCACCTTGGCGAACCCGTAGCGGACGATATGGCCAAGCCATGCGTACAACTCGGCGCCGCCGCGTTGCAGCTCGGCGAAGTCGCCGCAGGGCACGTTTCGCATCAGGCTCGCGTCCCACCGCTCGGTCCCCGCGGGTAGCCAGCCCCGTGACCTTGACGCCGGACGGTCGTAGGCATTCGCCTCGAGCCAAGCAGCGTCATAGGTCACGGTCTTGTTCTCGGGAACGAAGCGGACCTGGACAATCCCTTCGGCGTTGATCTCGGCTGCTGCAATGCGGGTCTCGGCGGGGATGTCACGCAAGGCTATGAGACGCTGACCATTCCCCGGCGCGCGCGTTTCGGCATCCTGCGCATTGTCCCGGAGCCAGATCGCGTGGAATCGATGGAGGCCGGCGGCGGTTTCGAGCCTGAGGACGTTGCCGGATGGTTCGACGGAAACGGAGAGCACGAGAGGACCCACTGTAGCGTTTCGATTGACGCCGACCCTCGCAAGCTCGATACTAAAACGCAAATGAATAATATCCTCTCTGAGACGCCGTTTCGCTTATGGATAGGCGCCAGCTCCCACCGCTCGATTGGGTTCGTGCCTTCGAGGCCGCGGCGCGACTCGGCAGCTTTACCGCAGCGTCCCATGAGCTCGGCCTGACGCAGGCCGCCGTCAGCCAAAGGATCGCGCAGCTCGAGCGGCACCTCGGCGCCGCGCTCTTCCATCGCCGGGCTCGCGCCGTCACACTGACGGTCGAGGGAGAAGCTTGGGTGCCGCATGTGCGCGTCGCCCTCGAGGGATTGCGCGACAGCACCGAGGCGGTCTTTGGAACCAGTCGCGATCGACTGACCATTTCGGCCAGCCAATCCGTGATCGATTTGTGGCTTCTGCCGCGGCTCGACCGTCTGCAAGCCCTCATGAAGGCGGAAATCTCGATCCAGACGCTCGTCGTTGGCGCCCATGATGCCCCGCAAGACGACGTGATCCGCATCCGCTACGGCACGGGCGACTGGCCGCACCCCTATCGCGCACGGCTCTACGCCGAGGAGATTGTCCCCGTGGCGGCTCCCGACCTTGCGGCACAAGCGGAGGCCTGGACGACCCTGCCGCGCATAGCTTGCGCCGGTCCACGCCCAGGTTGGACCTCCTGGGCCTCGGAATTCGGGCTTGCGACCACGCCTGTGCCGCAGTTGCGCTTCGATACCCATGTCTCGGCTCTCGGGGCGGCGAGGGCCGGCCTCGGCGTCTTCCTTGCCTCTCTGCCCCTGTGCATGGACGCCCTGGAGGCGGGAACACTGATCCGCCTCGACCCGAAATCGCTTCGTCATCACGAAAGCTACTGGATGCTCGCGGGACAGAAAGCGCTCTCGCGCAGCCAGTGGCAAACGATGCTCGAGATCACCGAGCACCATTGGCCGAACCGCCGGGCTCCATCTTGCGCAGGCAATTCGTCGACGCGGATGGCTGGAAAACCGCTCTGATCGGCAGGAACGCCCATCCGCCTTGAGGCTCGCGCTGGGCGAGTTGTTGCAGATGGCGGAAATGGGGGCTCTTCGGCGTGGTGGAGGTCGTGCCTGCCAGGCGGCAGCGTCCAGAGGGCAGTGTCAGAATGATTCCGCAGCCGGGTGCCGGGTGATTTGCAGGCCCCCGGACCCAACGTTCGAACACCGCACCGGCAGTTCGACACCGATCGCATCCGGTAGGGATGGCGGAGAGGAGGGGTCGGAAGACTTCCTTCTCCACTTTAACCAATTGTTTTAAAACGATTTAGTGGTTCAGCGCAGCTTCGCGGCCAGCACGGCATTCGAAATTGCCGCCAGATACTGTATGCTGTGGTTGGTCGATTGTTCCAGATCTGCCGCTGCAGTGGATGAGATCGTCAGGCGCCCCTCTGCGTCGCGCTCGACCCAGCCCTTCTCCAGCAGCACTCGTACCTTGCGCCTGACGGTTTCGCGCGGGATACCTGAGTAGTCGGCAACCGATTGGATGTTGATCGGGACCTGGAGGTGCTCTTCGCCCTGGCGGCGCGTTATCTGGCGGTAGCTGATCGGCTCGGGTTGCCAAGCATCAGGCCGCGTTCTGTCTCCGATCACGGCCAGAACAAGCATCAGGTCGAGGTCACCATCGAAGGCTTTCCGCAGTTGGATCAGCAGCGTGCTGAAACTGGACAGGTGTACCGGCCAGAGGCTCGTGAACGCCTTGCGTACGAACTCTGAAGCGTCGTCATCTGGTTGTGCCATGTGGGTTCCTGGGCCTCGTTGACGGACCTGGTGCGCCGCCCATTTTGGGCGGCGATCCGATTGTTGGCCAGTAGATTCGGACTAGTGTTTCGAGAGAGTGCTTGAATGCGATCGCGCGCTGCTGTTCGCACACGAAACGCTACTTGGATGGATACATGGCAAGATGGTTGGGACGGCCAGGCTTTGGCCTGACGAGGAGAGTAACGGGCTTCGCGGCATCGGCATCCATCCTGCTCGCGTATCCGTCTCTGGCGCAGGAACAAACCACGATCATCGATCGTGACGGCCTGACCCTTCGCTGGCACTTGCAGGCCGGTCTGAACCTGGTCAGCGAGCAGAACCTGTTCTGGGACCTGGCGGCCACGACCGCACCGGGGAGCGGTTTCGACCCCGACACCAACTGGCTGGAAGCGTATATCAAGCCGGGCCTGAGCTTTGACTACCAGCTTGGATCGGGCGATGTGCTTTACGGCAAGCTGTCGGCCGTGTCGTCCTATACCTTGGGCACCGATGCCTTCGACACGGGCGATATAGGGGCGACGACGCTTGAAGAGGCCCATCTTGGGATCCGTGGTGAACTCGGTGACGGGGCTTCCTACGATGTCTCGCTCGGCGCGCGCGAACTGACGCTCGGGACCGGCATGCTGATTGCGAATGGCGCAACGAGTGGCTTCGAGCGCGGAGCATTGAAGCTTGGCCCGCGCAAGGCCTGGGAGATGGCCGCCATCGGGCGGCTGACCTTCGGCGAACTCACTGGAACGGCCTTCTACATCGACCCGAACGAATTGCCTGCCAATGACGGCAGAAACGAACTTGCTGGGATCGACCTGCGGCTTGATTCCCCGCGAGGCGGATATCTGGGGGCAACCTATGTGGACGTGCTGAACTCGGACTCGCCTTATCCACAGGCGGGCGCCGAAGGCGCGCCGCCAAGCGTGATCCCGGGCGCGCGCGAAGGGACCCGGACGCTGAACCTTTACGGAAAAACGAACCCCTTTGAGGGCGTGTTGGAGAACTGGACGTTCACGGCCGATTTAGCTTTGCAGCAGAATGACCGCATCGACCTCGAGGCCTGGGCCGGTCGGGTCACTGCGGGCTATGCTTTTTCGGTTTTGCCATGGACCCCTAGCCTGACCGTTGGCTACCAGACGTTCTCCGGCGACGATCCCGACACCGCAACACTCGAACGTTTCGATCCCTTGTACTATCAGGGCAGCCCGAGTGCCTGGGCCACGGGTTCGAAGTCCGCTTCTACGTTCATCAACTCCAACGTGAACGCCCTGACGCTTACCCTGCAAGCGAAGCCGAGCCGGCAGGACACCATCACCCTGCGCTACGCGCATATTCGCGCGAACGAGTTGAACAGCCCGATCCAGTTCGGTCAGGCCACACGCATCGACGCGTCGGGGAACCTGGTGACTGGCGTGACCTTTGGGCATCTGGCTGACGACATCTTCATCGAGTACAGCCGCATCATCAATCGGAATACGTTCTTGACGGCAGGCGTCTCGGTCTCGTTTCCCGGGGAAGGAATCGACAATGTCATCGGCAGGGATGCATCCCCATGGACAGGAGGGTTCGTCAATGTCGTCATCAATTTCTAGGGTCGTCACGATTGCGGCGGGGCTTATTATCTCGACCGGCGTAGCAACGGGAGCGTTCGCCCAGACCGCCACGCTGTCTGCTCGAGAGTCCGATCCCGGCGTCATGGGCTGGATGCAGGGCTTTCCGCCACCCGAGGACAGGATCATCACCCAGCCGGACTCGGTCTATTTCAGCTTTCCTAGACTGCGCTGGTCGGTTTGCCACCTGCGGGAATTCCTGCCAACCGAGGAGATAAGCCGCGGCGAGCCAGCGAGTCGTCTCGAAAGTATCCCGATAAGTCAGGAACGGGCTGATCCAGTTCGACGACTCGCCCCAGAGACCCTTTATATCGAGGATCACATTGTCGGAGAGCTGAAACTCCGCGAAGGGGCCGGCCATCCATCCCTTGCCATCGATGCTGTAGCCGAGTGCGCTCGAAGACTCGCTTGTCTTGTCGAACTGGGCGATCACGCCGACCAGCAACCACGGCCGCAACAGGTAGTCGGCGCCCACACGCAGGAGACCGAAGCTGCCGTCGGACTTTTGACCATCGATTCCGTGGTCGTAGTAGGTATATTTGCCCTCCACCCATACGTCGAAACCAGGTCGCGGCTCGGTACTGCCACCGTCGTGAATATCCAAGGATGCATGGTCCGACGTCGCCCCCAGCCGCGCGATACTGTCTTTCCGGCGGCTCGCCGAAGTCGATTGGATGCGCGAGAGGCTCGTTGCGAATTCGAAACTGCCCTGCTCGTCGTTGCCACCTCCACCGAGCATCATCGCGCCGCTGCTATTGCGAAATGGACCGCCTGTCCCGTTGGCCCTGCGGTCCACGAGCCTTGGACGTCCGGTCTCGCTGGCGAGCAGGTCGCCGCGTCTGGTCAAGAAGTTGCCGATGATGGAACGCGTGCGGTTGCCCAGCTCGGAATTGGTGAAGGTGCACGTCCCGCCAGCACCCGCGGCCACTGTGATCCTGGCCGTTCCGCCTGCCTCGACGTTGGACGAAGTGAGGCCGGCTCCCGTGCATATCACGCTGGTGAGCGACCAACCCGCAGGCAGATTTTCCGTGAATTCATAGGTGCCAGGACTGAGGTTTGACAGGGTGGAACCAGCCGTCGAAACTGGGGTGCCGGTTGCGGTCGTGGTCAGCGAGAAACCTGAGATCGCCGTTGGCCCGGTCACCGAGAATGCGAAAGTTCCCGTTCCATTCGCCGTTTGCTTGGCAATGGTCAAGGAGCCTGTCGTAGGTGGAACGAAATTGACCGTCACAGGCGGCGACGAGACCACTATCGGGCACTCGCCACAACTATTGCCAGTAGCCGTAGCCACGTTTGTCACAGAGCCATTGGTGATGTCTGCTGCGGTTATCGTGTAGCTGGCAGTGCAGGTAATGACGGCATTGACCGGGACCAAATTCGTAGGACAATTCACCACCCCGATCTGGTCGTCGAGCAAGACCGTCAGGGTGCCGTTGCCGCCGCCGCCGTTCCTCAACACATAGGTGTAGGTGATCGTTTGACCGACCGATGTGTACGTTGTCGGTTGCGCGGTCTTTTGCAGGGACCAATCCTGGGCCACAGCCGGACTCGTCCACGCGAACGACGCCAGCATCATCACCAGCGCGGTCACATGGCCAATGACTGACCGTAGGAAAATTCCGATCGGGCGCAACGTCGCAGCTCCACTCCAGGCGACGCCATGAGGAAATGTCCACGAGCCTTCAACTCTTCGAACTCCTAGAGCGCTAGATCAACCAGCCGCAACTTGCGACCCTTGGAGTGGAACCATGTGGACACATTGCACCCTATGTGACTGAATCGCTATGGTTCTTCAAGTCGCTCGGTGTTGAGTGACAAGTGTTCGCCGCTCCGTCGGCCCCAGATCGGTCATCGGACCGACGAGGATCAAGAATTCGCCGTAGTCATTGAACCACAGTCACGGGACGATGGTGTGCTTTGTCTCTAGCTGATCTTAAGACAGCCTGGAGGACCTGAGGATCGCCGCCTGAGTCGAACGAAACGACCTCCAGTGTGTCCACGCGGTTCAACTCATGACAGGATGGCCGACTTGAACGCCCTTACCGGTTCAGCGCGTTGATGTAGGCGATGATGGCGTCGATCTGTTCGTCCTGGAGCGAAAAATTCGGCATGACATCGTGCGGAGCGGCGATCCCACGCGACAATGGCTCCCTTAGGGAGAGTACGGGGTAGCGGTCCGACAAGGCGCGGAAGGCGGGCGCCTTGGCATTTGGGCTCGTGTCTGCCTTGTCCACTGCATGACAGGGGCTGCAATTGGTCCGAGCGAGATCTTTTCCCTTGGCAATGAGCGCGCTGTTGAGCTCGCCGTACGGACTCTCCCCTCCGGCTTTGAGCCGTTGCAGCCCATCCGATGCGCCCGTCAGGCTCCCATCAAGCAGCAACGCGCGACTGAAATCCGCAATAGCCTCCGTACGCTGGCCAAGCGCCTCGTAGACGTAGCCGCGGTTATTGTATGCGAGGGCGTAAGCAGGATTGAGCGTGATCGCGGCAGTGTATTCCTCGATCGCGCGTTGGTTATCGCCTGTCTTGCGATAGGCGAGCCCCAGATGATTATGCGCAGTGGCGCTCTTGGGGTTGAGGTTGACGGCTGCGGCAAAGTCCTGGACGGCCTGATCGGAGCGTTCCTTGACGAGCCAGGCATAGCCGCGTCCGATGTGGAGCCGAGCCCGCGCCAACTGCCCGTCTGTCAGCTCGATCGCACGAGTGAAATCCTCGACCGCACGGTCGAGCATGTTGCTTGTGATATATGCACGGGCGCGCCCGGCAAGCGACTGAGCATCGCTCGGGTTGAAGCCAAGAGCCGCGCTGTAATCTGCAATGGCTTGATCCGTAGCACCCGCACTGAGCCGGGCATCCCCGCGATTGCGATAGGCGATGGCTTTGTCGGCGCTCGTGGCGTCGGCCGCCTCGATCACCTGGCTGCAGGAGTTGAGCCGGACGGCGGGATCACGGTTGCTCTTGCAGTCATCGAGCACGGCAGCGCTCGCCCCGGTGGCAGCGAGCATCAAGAGACTGGTAGCGACAGCCTGTCTGAGCATAGTGGCCCCCGTTTCCTAACCACATCAGGATCGTCACGCTTACCCAGGGAGAACGGAATGACGCTGTGTGACGTGCGACAGGATAAGCCTCCTGCCCCCCAACCGGCAAAGGCGCACGGCACATGGACACCGAACATTCGGTGGATAACGCGGCTTCTCCACGACGCTCGATGAAAGGCTGCCAAGCTCCCAGCGGGTAGTTCGGGACGAATGTTGGTTCGCGGTCAGCCTCGTTGCCAGCGGGAGGGTGGCCCTTGGAGCCGCCGGAACGAGCGCGGGCGATCACGCGTCAAGCCCGGGCATGAAGAGACGGTGGACGCAACCTGCGCACCGCCGCACCCCTGCCGAAGAACTGGGATCACGATTGGAAAGCCCCCGGCGCGCGCGACGCTTACATGGTCATCTGCCTTCGCCCGACGAGCGGGACGACGTCGGACCGCCCGGTTCACCGGCCGACGACGACGGCGCCGAGAGCGAGCACGATGGCATAGACGATGGGAATGGTCAGCACGTCGAGTAGCGCCCCGGCTCGCAGCATCTGCCTGCTGCTGACACCCCCCGTGCCGTAGACGATCGCATTCGGAGGCGTTGCCACCGGAAGCATGAAGCCGAGCGAGGCCGCCAGGCCGATCGGCAGCACCAACTCGGCCGGTCCAACACCGAGCCCTGCCGCGACCGAGCCGGCGACTGGAAGAAAAATTGCGGCAACGGCAGTGTTGCTCGCAAGCTCGCCCAGGTAGACGATGACCACCATGGCAAGCAGCACGATCGCGGCGGTCGGAAGGAAATCCAGTCTCGAGACGCCGTCACCGATCGCCTGGGACAGGCCGCTCGACTGCATTGCCGCCGCCAGCGCGAGGCCGCCGCCGAAGAGCACCAGCACGTCCCAACGGATCGTCAGCGCCTGCTGCCAATCGAGAAGCCTGCGGCCCGCCCCGCCCGGCGCCGGGACAGCTAGGAGGATCAGTGCCGCGGCCACCACGATTCCGGCGTCGCTGAGGGGCGCCTGCGGCAGCAGGCTTGCCGCGAGCGGTTGCAGCACGAGGGCGAGCCCGGTCAGCAATGCGACGGCGGCGGTCAGACGCGCACCGGGCTCGAGCGGTGCTTCGAACTCGCCGCTGCCTGCCGAGCGCGGCTCCGGCAAATCTGCAGCCTCCACCTGGAACACGATGCGGGTCAGGACCAGCCATGTCAGCGGCAGCAGAACGGCGACGATCGGCAAGCCGAGCGCCATCCAGGCCGCGAATCCGATCTCGATGCCATGCACGGAGGCCATGTAGGCGGCAAGCAGCGCATTGGGTGGGGTGCCGATCAGGGTCGCCATGCCACCGATGGTGGCCGAGAAGGCGACTCCCAGCATCAGCGCCGCGGAAAAATCCGAGGGCTCGCCCGGCCCCTCGGTGCTGCGGGCCGTTGCCGCGATCGACAACGCGATCGGCAGCATGACCATGGCGGTGGCGGTATTGCTGATCCACATGCTGAGGAATGCGGTCGCCACCATCAGCGAGCCGATCAGGCCCGCCGGTCCCGATGGCCCGTAGCGAACGATGGTCAGCGCAAGGCGCCTGTGAAGGCCCCAGCCTTCGAGTGCTTTGGCAACGAGAAAACCGCCGAGGAATAGGAACACCAGCGGATGGGCATAGGCGCGAGCCACCTCTTCGCTGGCCTGCACACCCATGATTGGCAGCAGCACGACCGGCACGAGCGCGGTGGCTGCGAGCGGCAGCGCCTCGGTCATCCACCAGATGATCATGAGCACGGCGACGGCGGCGACCGCCCATGCCGGCTCCTGCAAACCGGCCGGTGGGGGCAGCAGAACCATCGCCAGAAAGACCGAGGGGCCCGCGACGAGGCCGTACCGGCCACGCGAGGCCGGCTCGTCCGTCGCCTCCCCCATGCGGTTTCCACCTGTCGCCATCGCCGACCCTCCCGAGCAGCTCGCTGCCTAAGACAGCCTTGCAACTTGGGCCAAAGGCAGCCGCGGGCAAATGATCGAGCGCAAATGGCGTGCCGATGATAGCAAGTAAAAGATCGGATCGAGGAAGCGGAAAGCGGAGGTGACGATGGCCGCGAGCGGGCGCGTGACGGTCCTTAAACAGTCGCTCGGTCGCTGGTTCGAGGTGACCATCCTCGATGTCGGCCGCCAGTTCCGCTGGTCGTTCTTGCCACCGCTGATGGTCTACTTCGCTGCTGGCTTCAGTGGCCTGACCGCGATCGTCGGAACATTCTTCGTCAAGGACTATCTGGAGCTTTCGGCGGCTTTCCTCGCGGGGCTCGCCTTCTGGGCCGGCCTGCCCTGGACTTTGAAGATGCCGGTCGGCCACCTGGTCGACGTCTTGTGGCGCTGGAAGGCGTTACTCGTCCATCTTGGCGCCGGTCTCATCGCCGCCTCGCTGCTGATCATGTACGGGCTGGTCGCCCGACCCGAGGCGATGGCCACGGTCATGAGCGCGGAGGCCTGGTTCGTCGTCAGCGTGCTGCTCGCCCCGTGCGGCTACGTCGTCCAGGATGCCGTTGCCGACGCCATGTCGGTGGAGGCGGTACCGAAGGTCGAGGCCGACGGCACCCCGCTCACCGAGCGCCAAGCCAAGGCGATGCACACGACCATGCAGACGCTCGGCCGCTTTGCGCTCATCAGTGGTCTCGTCTCGGTCGCGCTCCTCAACATCATCATGTTCGCCGGCGTCGAGGAGATGAGCGAGGGCGAGAGGATCGACGTCTATGCGCGCATCTATCTGCTGGCGCTGGCCATCCCGCTGGTGTCGGTCAGCGGTGTGGTCCTGGCGGCCTTTCTGCGTCGCCGCCAGCGCCGCCGTCTCGTCGCCCTTGGCCTCGAGCGCGGTGCGATCGAGCGCGCCCTGGGCGAAACCGGATCTGCGGCCGAGCCGAGTGCCTGGTATCTCGGCGGCGGCCTGGCCTTCGTCGTTCTGGCGCTCGCCATCGGCCTGACAGAGGTGCCGTTGTCTCAGGAAATCGTGCTCACGGGCTCGCTGGCGATCGTGCTGGTTCTGATGCGGCGGCTGCTGCGCGAGCTCGATCCGGCGCGGGCGCGGGCACTGGTCGGCACCGCGGTGATCATCTTCGTCTTCCGCGCCGTGCCGCTTCCAGGCCCTGGAGCGACCTGGTTCGAGATCGATGAGCTGGGCTTCGATCAGAGCTTCCTTTCGGTGCTGTCGCTGATCGCCTCGGTGCTCACGCTCGCCGGCATGCTCTTGCTGAGGCCGTTGATGGCGTCGCGGTCGATCGCCTACATCGTCGTGCTGCTGACCGTGGCGGGGGGTCTGCTGGCGCTGCCCAATATCGGGCTCTATTACGGCCTCCATCACTGGACCGCGGCCAATACCGGCGGCATCGTCGATGCACGCTTCATCGCCGTCATCGACACCGCGGTCGAATCCCCGCTCGGCCAGATCGCCATGATCCCGATGCTGGCCTGGATCGCACGCAATGCGCCCGATCACCTGAAGGCCACCTTCTTTGCGGTGATGGCCTCCTTCACAAACCTCGCCCTATCGACGTCGAGCCTGCTCACCCGCTATCTGAACGAGATGCTCGTCGTTAGCCGCGAAGTGCGTGACCGCGCGAGCGGAGTGGTCCAAACGCCAGCCGACTATTCCGATCTCGGCGCTCTGTTGACCACCGTCGCGGTGATCTCTGTGGTGGCGCCGCTCCTCACGATCCTGCTCGTGCAGAGTTCACGGCTTCGCACCAGCGAGTAGGCTTGCCGGTGGCCGGGCTATCAGGAGGGGTGGTTACAACCCAATCGAGCACCGAGAACTGGACGAGCCCGTGGAGGATCCGCAGCGCCTCGTTGTGGGTGACGTGCTTATGGGCCTGCCCAGCGAGAATCTAGGCAAGCAGCAGATGGGGCGTGGCATCGGACATGGGGCGACCCACGGAACGAGAGGGTGACGGTCCTTTCCACGCCCGACCCAACGCGGGCGGAGAGCTTGTGGATTTGCCACGCGAGGCGGGCGCCGGGGCAAGCCTCGGCGGCGCGGGCTCACCTGAGGCGGCCGGGTCACGAGAGACGCCGGGCAACCTTGGGCGACCATGCCCGGCGGGCGACGACTTTTCCGTTCCAGAGCGCCTCGAGGTCCCCTTCGAGGTGGAACCGCGTAGCGTCCGCGGTCATGCCCACGGAGCAGCGAACGTCGACGACGCCGTCCGGACGCTCGAAAACGAGGCGGTGCGTGAAGCGGCTCTCGGCCGAAAGGGGATCGGCCGGGTCGATCCGATGTTCGGCGCGTGTCTCGTAGCAGAAAGTCGTTCCGGTCTCTGCGAAGCGGAGTGATGAGAGTGGCTGGTGCCAGCCCTGGACAAGCCTGCCATCGGCTCCTTCAGCGGCATATCGTTCGATCGCAGGCGCGCTTTCGGCGACGTAGCTCCTTTGAACCGGAAGATCGCTCGGGGCAGGGAGCACGCGTCCTAGGGGCCTTGCCGGAGAGCTCAATCGCGGCAGGGCGAGCCGGCCGTGGTGAATGTGGACGTCGCTCGGGCGCGGCGCCGGCCAGACCATGGGCCAGTACGACGCGGCGATCGACAGGCGGATGCGTTGACCCTTGCGGAAGCGATGCGCCTTGCTGTGGAACACCACCGTCACGCGGCGTTCCTGGCGTGCCGGCGGGCTCGCCGGTTCATCGAGGTTGTCGTCGAGCGCCAGATTGAGCATGGAGAAGGCGACCCGCCCCGCCGTTGCGTCCGGCGCGACGTCGACCAGTCGGATGGAGAGTTGGGCGATGGGCTCGTGCGATGACAGGGTCAGCTCGACCTGCGCCTTGCCATAGAGGACGACGTCTTCCCCGAGTGGCTCCGTCTCGAACGACAGCGAGCGGGCATCGTCGTCAGCTTGATCGAGCGGTTGACCTCCGTGACGACCGAAGTAGCCGGTGTCGCCTGCGGCCTGGCCGACGCGCAGGTCGAAGGGAACCTGCCATGCGGTGGAGGCAGCGCGGGACGTGCCGGTCCTGCCGATGCGACAATCGCCAGACGACGGCGCCGGCACCAGGCCCTGCGGGGCGAGGCACCAGGTGACGGGATGCGTCTCCTCGCTCGGCGGGCCACTTTCGATCCAAGCCCCGCGGCGAGTATCCACCACGTCCGCAGGCGGGTCGTACTCGCAGAGCCAGCAGCGCAGTTTGGGCCAGTCGAGGACTTGCTTCGGCTGCGGGTCCAGCCAGTGGCGCCACCATTCGAGCATGAGTTCCTGAAAGCCGATGGCCGGACCCGGATGGCCCTGGTCCGGATAGTGGTGGCCCCATGCCCCGACAACGCCCCAGGCAAGGTCCGGGCGGGCCTGCACGAGTGACATCACCGAGTTGGAGTAGCGGTCCGACCAGCCCCCGACGGCCAGCACCGGACACGAGATGCGCTCGCAATCGAACCGCACGGAACCGAAGCGCCAATATGCTCCACGCGCCTCCTCGCGAACCCAGGTCTCCAAAGGAAATGCGAGTTCGTCGAGCCGCCTCTGCCATTCCTCCCGCCACCCGGCGCCGAAGGTCGCGCTGTCGGGGGGCGAAGCGAGAATCGCCGGGAGCGTGGTGCCCCACTCGATGCTGTCCGTGAGCAGGCACCCGCCCATGTGGTGAATGTCGTCCTCGTAGCGATCGTGCGTGGCGCAGACCGCGATGACCGCCTTCAAGGCGTCCGGTGCATCGATGCTCGCCTGCAGGCTGGCGGTCCCACCCCAGGACGTGCCGAACATGCCGACGGACCCGTTGCACCACGGCTGGGCGGCGATCCATTCGATGACATTGCGGGCATCGGCAAGTTCGGCCGGCGCATACATGTCATCCATCAGGCCGGCGCTGTCTCCGGAGCCGCGCATGTCGACCCGCAGACATGCAAGGCCACGTGCCGCCAGCCAGGGATGATTGCGCTCGTCGCGAGCGCGCACCATGTCACGCTTGCGATAGGGAATGTATTCGAAGACCGCCGGCACCGGCTGCGACCACGCGGTTTGCGGCAACCAGAGGCGGGCCGAGAGCCGGGTTCCGTCAGGCATCTCGATGTTGACATGCTCGACGACTTCGACGTCCCCGGGCAGACCGGCGGATTGGCTCATGACCTGCCTGCTCCCGATCACTCAGATGGTTGTCTCGTGTGGAAGCGCGGCCGTTTCCGACCGCGCGCTGCGATGCCGATCAGCCCTCGAACCACCAGCGCCGTGCGAGGCGCCCGTCGTCGAGGCGCCGGCTCACACCCACCGCGCCATGCCCCATGCGGTCGCTGGCGCCGATCAGGATGTTCACGAAGGCCATGATGACGACACCGCCCTTGTCCCAAAGCATCTCCTGCGCCTTGAAGTAGAGTTCGCGACGCTTGGTTTCCTCCGCCTCGCCTCGCGCTGCCGCGAGCAACGCATCGAACTCGGTGTTGTCGAAGTAGGTCGCATCCCACTCCGAGGACGAATGATACTGGGACGTCAGCATCCAGTCCGCGGTCGGGCGCCCGTTGTAGTATGACGCACTCCACGGCTGCTTCATCCACACGTTCGACCAATAGCCATCCGCCGGCTGGCGCTTCACCTCGAGATTGATGCCGATCGGGGCGAGGCTCTCCTTCATGAGAACGCCCATGTCGACCGCGCCGGAGAAGGCACCGTCGCTCGTATTCAATTCGAGGTCGATTTTCGACAATCCAGCTTGTGTGAGATGCCACTTGGCCTTCTCGGGATCGTATTCCCGTTGCGGGAGTTGATCATTGTAGAACTGCTGGCCGCGCGCCAGGGGAATATCGTTGCCTATGGTGCCGAAGCCGCCGAGGATCTTGTCGACGAATTCCTGGCGCCGAACACCCCACTTGATCGCATTGCGCAGGTGAGCGTTGGAAAGCGGGTCGGTATCCGTGCGGATGTCCGTCGTATAGTGCTGGGTGCCGGAGACGGAAATGAGCTTGTAGCCCGCCAGCTTGCCGAGCCGGACCGCAGAGGTCACGTTCGGCGAGCCGATGACGTCGAGGCTGCTTCCGAGGAGACCCGAGACGCGGGCCGCCGGGTCGGTGATATTCCAGAGCTCGATGGAATCGAAGTGGCCTTGGTCGTCACGATAGAAGTTGGCGAACTTGCTGGCGATATAGCGCACGCCCGGCTCGAAATTCTCCAACTTGTAGGGGCCCGTGCCGACACCCGCACTCCAAGCGGTCTCTGCTTTGCCGATGAGCAGGCCGAAAGAAGAAAGGTGCGAGGGCAGGTCGAAATTCACCTCCGCCTGCTTCAGGATCACCGTGCTCGGGCCATCGGTACGGATCTCCGTGAGATTGCCGACGATCTGCTTGGCCTCCGCATTCTTGGAGGCATCGCCCTTGTGCTGGTTCAGCGACCAGACGACGTCTTCGGCCGTGAGTGACTTGCCGTCGTGGAACTCCACGCCCTGCCGCAGCCTGATCGCCCAGGTGCCATCGCGGTTGCCCTCCCAGCTTTCGGCGAGGCTCGGGACCGGCGTTCCCGTCGCATCGATCTCGGTCAGCGTGTCGAAGGTGGCGAATGCAGCCGACTGCGGGTGATCCGCACCGAGGCCGACGAGCGGGTCGAGCGTGTCCGTCGTGGCGCCGCCGTCGGCGCCGAGCCGCAGCGTCCCACCTGATTTGGGCATCGCTGCCTGGACCTTGCTCCAGAGTGACGTGGCAAGGCCGACTGAGAGCCCCGCTCCCACCGCCGCACGCATGAAGCTGCGGCGCGACAGGCGATCCTCGATGGCGCGCCTCTCGAGCGCTGCAAGCGAACGTTCGATCACGGTACTTCCTCCCTGTATGCGCGGACCCCGCATGGACGTTGCCAGCACCATTGGAGGGTGCACTCCAAGTCACGCAACGTCACTTCGAATATCCATTCTGAAAAGAATTTTTCAATCAAATTCTTCTGTCAGCGTACGTGCGTTTGCATCGCTGGGTGCCTGGGGATAGTGCTTCGTGGACAACCGTGGAGGATGTGATGGCCAGGAGGGATGAGCGCATCGACGATCGTCAGGTCGTGCCCGAGAGCCTCGTGTCGGTCGGCTCGGAAATGCGCCAGCTCCGCAAGGTCCGTGGCTTGACCCTGAAGGCGCTCAGCGATGCCTGCGGTGTCTCCGTCAGCCACCTCAGCGCGATCGAGCGGGGCGCATCGAACCCGTCGATGGACCTGCTGCACGATATTGCGACCGCCCTGGCCGTCTCGCCCGACTGGTTCTTCGCCAGGAGACCCGGCGCCGGACCACTCGAGCGTGCATGCATCGTCCGCGCCCAGAACCGGCGGAACCTCAACGTTCTCTACGGCCAGTCCCCGGCCGAACTCGGCTATACGGATCAACTGATCTCGAGCTCGATCGGCGGGCGCTTCTACATGGGCCTGGCGGTGTACGCCCCCTATACCGATGGCCCCGAGGAGCCCCTTCTCGAGCACGGTGGCGAAGAACACGGCCTCGTCATCGAGGGAGAGCTGGAGATGCAGATCGGCGATGAGTTCATCACGCTGCGCGAGGGCGACAGCTACAGCTTCGAGGGGCGCATTCCGCACCACGCCCGCAACCGCTCCAAGCGTGTGACGAAGCTCATCTGGGCGGTCTCGCCGGTCGTGATACCGAAGGACGTCGTGCAAGCCCAAGGCGCATCGACCGGACCGCGAAAGCGGAAGGGAAAGTAGCCCGGAATCCCGCGCCGGAATCGCGGCGAAGTCGTCGGGCGACACGAACATGGCCTTGGCGGAGAGGATGGGATCGGGAGCGAACCTTCTCCAGCCTAAGGCATTGAAATCATTTGTTTGACACGGCGCGCATCAGGCGCCCGGTCAAGAATTTACATCTAGCAGTACTGGAGGTGCCATGCTCGCGACCGAATACGCATCAAGGCCGGAGTGACAATCATCCGATGAAGTCTGCGCGCCGCTCAAGCAGGCACTCGTAGAGGAAATCGACGAAGAGCCGGACCCTCTGCACCCGTCGCAGGTCACCGTGCATCGGCACCCAGGTCGAGCGGAACTGTTCGAGCTCGGTTCCCGGCAACTGCTGCAACTCGGGGAAGACGCTTTGCACCCAAGCTGCCAGAAAGGTCATCCCCGCCCCGGCGCGGGCGAGGTGCATGTGCATCGCTGGATCGGCGATGGCATGGCGAACCTTCGCGCGCGGAAACGGTGAGGCGGCGATCATCGCCTGCAGTTCCGGCACATCGCCGTAGCCGAGCCAGGTCAGAGCCTCGCCGCGCGGCCCGGCATCGTGCAGATGCCTGTCGATGTAGCTGCGCGAGGCGAAGACACCCATCGACAGCGGAAACAGCTTGCGCCCCACAGCATCGCCGGTGAGGTCGCGCACGTGGCGGATCGAGACGTCGGTCTCAAGCTTTTCGATCGACTCGATAGAGTAGGACAGTTTCATGTCGAAATGGATGTCGGGATTGAGCGACAGGAACTCGCCCAGAACCGGCGCCAGCAGGAAATGCGCGGTCATCGGGTCGGCCGACAGTCGGATGCGACCCGCCGCCTCACTGTCGAGACTGCGAACGGCGTTGAAGCCCTGGCGTAACGACGCTTCGGCCTCCAGCGCCTGCGGCAGCAGCTTGCGACCCGCCGCCGACAGCTCCAGCCCACCCGCACTGCGCCGGAACAGCTGCACACCCAGCTGCGCCTCAAGCCCTTCGACCTGTCGGCGCACGGTCGCGTGGGTACCGTCAAGCTGCTCGGCAGCACCGCGGAGCGATCCCGCCCGCGCAACGGCCAGAAAAGCCGGAAGAGATTTCCAATCCACCGTCCGGAACGATTATGAACCACACTAGTGCGAAAGCTGCAATATTCGGACGGAAATCGGTCCGGTAGAGAAAGGGCAACCGAACCGAAAGGACAACACCATGACCATAACACTCACTGCCTAGAGCATCGATCAGTACGGCACCCCCGAGGTGCTGAACCCGGTGACCCGGCCGATTCCGGCACCCGGCCCCACCGAGATCCTGATCCAAATCCGCGCCTCGGCCGTGACGCGCGCCGATGGCATGATGCTGGCCGGGCAGCCCCACTTTGCACGTCTTTTCCTTGGCCTGCGCCGCCCGCGTCACAACCTTTCGGGCACCGGGCTCTCGGGCGAGGTGATCGCCGTAGGCGACAATGTCAGCCGGTATGCCGTGGGCGACGCCGTCTTCGGCGAGGCGGGGCTCAAGTTCGGGGCAAATGCCAGCCACATCTGCCTCGATGTGTCCGGCGTGCCGATGAAGACGGCCGCGGCACTGTCGCATGAGGACGCCGCCGTGATGTGCGATGGGCCGCTGACCTCGCTGAATTTCCTGCGCGAGGTGGCTGAACTGCGCGCGGGGCAGAAGGTCCTGATCCTCGGCGCCTCGGGCAGCCTGGGCAGCGCGGCTGCGCAGATCGCCGCCGCGATGGGGGTCGAAGTCACCGGCACCTGCAGCGCCCGCAACGCCGACATGGTGGCCGCACTCGGGGCCGGGCGGGTCATCGACTACGGCCGGGAGGATTTCACTCGACAGGCCGAGCGCTATGACGTGATCTACGATACGCTCGGCGTCTCGTCCTTTGCCGAGGCCAAGCGAAGCATCACCCGCTCCGGCCGCTACGTCTGTCCGGTGCTGGGCCTCGGCCTGCTGGGCGCGATGTTGCGCACCGCGTTTGCGGGAACGCGCAAGGCGCGTTTCTCGGCTACCGGCATGCTCAAGCCGGACGTGCTGCGCCCGACGCTGGGCACCCTCGTCGAGATGGTCGAGGACAGGAAGCTGATTCCTGTTATCGACCGGGTTTACCCTCTGGCCGATCTGATCGAAGCGCACCACCACATGGAGACGGGTCACAAGCGCGGCAATGTCGTCGTAGTGTTGGCGCGCGCCAGCCAATCAGCTGAAACACGAATTCAATAGAAGAGACAAACATGAGAATGAATTACTTCGTCATCGGAACGAACGACATGCGCGCTTCGAAGGCCTTCTACGACGGACTTTTCGCGGGCGTCGGTCTTCAGACCATGTCGCCTTCGGACCGCATAACTTACTGGCTTGGCGAGGATTTTTCCTTCGCAATAGCGACACCCTTCAATCTGGCGCCGGCAACCAACGGGAATGGCACGATGGTTGGCATTTATGTCGGGGCAAAGGAAGACGTTGAAAGGATGCACGACCTGGCCCTTGCATCGGGCGGCACGTGCGAAGGCGCGCCCAGTCAGCGTGGGCCGAAATTCTCCGGCTATCTGAGAGACCTTGATGGCAACAAGCTGTGTCTGTCTGACTAGAGAATACAATGCCCGATACATTTGCCGGTATGCCATCCTCGGCTCGCTTGCGTCAGGATGGGCTTAGCTCCGAAAAGCCCCAACTGGATGGCTCCACGTTGCGACCGCGACCACCACCGAAAGGAAAACCATGTCCCGATTGAATGACAAGACTTGCATCGTCACGGGCGCGGGGCGCGGGATCGGCGCTGCGATCGCGCGGGCCTTCGCCCAAGAAGGAGCGACCGTCGTCGTGACCGACAAGGACGCGGGTCGCGCCGCCGATGTCGTCCGTGAAATCGGCGGGCACCACATGCGCCTCGATGTGGCCTCCGAGGCCGATTGGTCAGCACTTGCCGAAGCGTGGCCGGCCTGCGACGTTGTGGTGAACAATGCCGGGATCACGGGCTTCGAGGAGGCCATGCGCCCGCACGACCCCGAGCACGCCTCACTGACGGATTGGCGGGCCGTACATGCGGTCAATCTTGACGGCACCTTCCTCGGCTGCCGGTACGCGATCGGCGCGATGCGCGCCAAGGGCAGCGGGTCGATCATCAATATTTCGTCTCGTTCCGGCCTCGTGGGAATTCCGGCGGCGGCTGCCTATGCGTCGTCCAAGGCCGCCGTGCGCAATCACACCAAGTCCGTCGCGCTCTATTGCGCCGAACAGGGGCTGAACATCCGCTGCAATTCGATCCACCCGGCGGCGATCCTCACCCCGATGTGGGAGCCGATTCTGGGCGACGGGCCGGACCGCGAGGCCCGCATGGCCGCCTTTGTCGCCGACACGCCGTTGCGCCGTTTCGGGACGGTCGAGGAAGTCGCGTCCATCGCAATTCTGCTCGCTTCGGACGAGGCCGCCTACATGACTGGGACGGAGCTGACCGTCGACGGCGGGTTACTGGCCGGCTCGGCAGCCGCACCCAAAGCGGACTAAACGCAGACACGTCCGCCTGACGCAATGCCCGAAGGACCGAAACCATGACCGAGCTTACCCTGACCCCGGGCCTTGTGCGCCAGATCCGAATTGCCGGCCTGTTCTATCTGATTATCATCGTTGCTGGATTGGGTGCGGAGCTTGGCCTGCGCGGCCCCCTAATCGACCTCGCGGATGCAGAAGGAACGGCGACGGCAATCCTTGCCGCACCAGGTCAGTTTCGGCTCGCCATCGCCGCCGACTTGATCATGGCGCTCTGCGATGCGGGGCTGGCAATTCTGCTCTACCTGATCTTTCGATCGGTCGCACCGGGGCTTGCGCTCTCCGCAATGGTCTTCCGCCTGATCCAGACTGTTCTGATCGCCGCGAACCTCATGGCCATGCAGGCCGCGTGGCTCCTGATCTCGGGGGGCACCGAGGTTGCCGATGCAAAGACACTGGCGTTGGTTTTCCTCGATCTGCACAGTCATGGTTATGACCTCGGCCTCGTTTTCTTCGGCGTGAACAGCCTGATCATGGGGATGCTCGTCTGGCATTCGGGCGTCTTCGCGCGCGCCTTCGGCATCGGTCTGATCGCGGCCGGTCTGGTCTATCTCACAGGCAGCGCGCTGCGGTTCTTTGCGCCGGACCTCTCATCCGCCTTTATGCTGGCCTACGGCGTTACCATCCTGGCCGAAACGGCCTTCTGCCTGCGGCTGCTGCTTCAGCGGGCGCCGACCTGAAACGCAGCTGCTTGCGCCTGGGTCATCCACAGCAACCCGAAGAGCAGAAGGGCTGCGGACGCCCCGCAGGCCAGCGTTCGAACGGTGTTCCAGAAGGTCCAGCGCGGCAGATAGGTGCCTGTCCAATAGGCGCGGGTCGCGTCCTCGGACAGGTTCATACCGGCCAAAGCCTCGTTCATCGGCACATTGAAGAAGATGGTCACGCCGAAGCAGCCGATCAGGTAGAGGAGGCCCGCAAGCAGGATCAGTCCGCCGGAGGGGTGAGCGAGGTTGGTCGCGCCATACCCGACGATGACCAGCGACACGGCCGCCATCCCCAGGAAAAGGGACATGAAAACCCAGCGGAAGACTTCGCGATTGATGACCTGCATGGCTTCGACTCCGCCCGCCCCACCGGTGAGCGCGAGCGACCGCATGATGAAGTCGGAGAAGGCCAGGAAGACGCCCGCGACCAAGGCATAGGCGAGGATGGCGAACTGCATCAGGATGAAGAAGAACGGGGACATGGGAGGGGTCTCCTTGATGTGCGGACCGCGGCGGAGCACGCCCGCCGCGTCGGAAGGGGTCAGCGGAGGGCGACGCGCATTCCGGCACGTCCTCTCCCGGGCCGGAAGGCGAAGAGGCAGAGCGCCGCGACCGCGAGTTCGAAGACGAGCGCCGCCATTATCCCGGCCGAGGGGAGGCCATCGACGGCGAGGCCGACGATGCGTCCGGCAGGAAACCCGAGAAATACGACGAGGGCCGCGACGAGTGCCACCGCGCTCAGGGACTGCCGGACGATCCCCGCCAGCATGACGGCGCCGAGGGCGGCAAGACCGGCGCCGGGCGCGCGCAACTCGCTTAGAAGGCTCGGGTCGGACCCGAGGGGGATACCGTAGCTCGCGTAGAACGCATGCGGTGCCAAGGTGATCGCTACGCCGATGCCGAGGGCCGAGACGCCGGCGATGCCGAGCGCGACCTTCTGGAGACGTCTGAGGGTCATCGGATTTCCTTTCGCTACGAGGGCGGGTCAGGCCGCGCTGGCCCACGCGCCCGCAATGGCCGCGCCCCTGGCGAAGTCGGCGAAGTCCCGTGGCGGCCGTCCGAGGGCGCCTATCACGCCGTCGGTCGTGTGCGCATTGCGCCCGTCAAGAGTCTCGCGTGCGATGGCGGTAAAGACGTCGGCCACGAAATCTCCGCCCGATTGCGCGATGTTGGCGTGGAAGTCCTCGAAGCTGATGGGGATGTGCCGGATCGGCCGGCCGGTCGCCTCGGACAATTCTCGCGCCATGTCGGCGAAGGTCATCAGGCGCGGGCCGGTCACCTCGTAGAGTTGGCCTCGGTGGCCCTCCTCGGTCAACGCCGCGACCGCAACATCGGCGATGTCGTCGATGTCGAGGATGGGTTCCGCGATGTCGCCGCCCGGCATGGGCAGCACGCCGGCGAGGACCGGGTCGCGCAGATAGCCTTCGCTGAAGTTCTGCGCGAACCAGGCGGCACGCACGATGGTGAAATCCACACCCGAATTGCGCACGACCTGCTCACCGAGACGGGCGTGGTGCTCACCCCGGCCCGACAGCAGCACGAGGTGCTCGACACCAACGTCATTCGCCGTCTCGACGAGGGACTCGAGCTTCTCGACCGCGCCGGGGAAGGCGAGATCGGGGAAGTAGGTGACATAGGCCGCGCGGGCATCGCTCAGGGCCGGAGCCCAGGTTTCAGGCGCCTCCCAATCGAAAGGTGTCGCAGAGTTGCGCGAGCCGCGGCGCACCGGATGCCCCTTGGCCTCCAGCTTGGCAGCAACGCGGCTTCCGGTCTTGCCGGTGGCGCCAATGACGAGGATTGGTTTCGGTTGCATGGGTCTTGCTCCTTGGCTTCAAGTGATGGCCAAGGGGTACCAGCTGGGGCGCAACGCGGTATTGACCGGCCGTGCCACCGTTTTGACCGCCGTCGCCAAAGCGGCGTCACCGGCTCATACGAGCCTTGCGGTAACTCGCCGGCGTCGTGCCCACCCAGCGCTTGAAAGCCCGGGTGAACGAACTCTGCTCGGAGAACCCTGTCAGGAAAGCGATCTCGGCAAGGGAATGGCTTTCCTCTCGTAAGAGTCCCACGGCCAGGTCGCGGCGGGTCTCCTCGGTAAGGGTATGGAAGCTCATCCCGTGTTCCGACAGACGCCGATGAAAGGAGCGCGCGCTCAGTCCGAGACCGCGTGCAATATCCGCCATCCTGGGCGCGCCCTCGGTGAGCGCCTGTGCGATGGCGTCCTTCGCGTGGGCGACCAGCGGGGCCTCATCGGCGATCTCCGACAACTCGGCATCCAGATGCGAGGTCAGGTAACGCGAAATTCCCTCGTCGCCTAGGATGTTCGGTTGCGCCAGCGTCTTCCGAGAGAACAGGATTGCATCCAGGTCTGCGCCGAAACTGACAGGACAGCCGAAATAGTCGTTGTGACAGTTTGTGGAAGTCGGGGCTGGATGCTGGACCAGCACCTCCAGGGGCGCGACGGGCACCGGGCAGACCTGCCTCGCTATAGAGACGGCGCTCGCGAGCGTCGCCTCGTTCGACAGCCGAAGGCCCAGCCGCCGCACGCCAGATCGGTGCAGAATGAAGAGCGTGCCGCGCGGATCGGGACGCAACTCGTACTCCACGACGCTAGTCCAGAGCCGGGCATAGCGCTCCACCCGTTGAAAGGACCCGCCAAGCGTCGTCGCCGCCTTGAACGCCAATCCCAGCGCGCCGTACTCGTCGAGCCGCATGGACGCACCGACGCGCAGGGGCAGATCGGTCGCGTCCGTCTGCGAGGCGATGCGCTCCAGCAGGTCGTAGTAGCTGTCGGCGGGAAGCATCGCCTTCGGATCCCAATGCCCTTCCGCATCGAGACCGACCGATGCAAGCAATGCGGCCGCATCGACTTGAGTCCTCACCGCGGCGACCATCTTTCGCGCGAATAATGAAGTAACGTAGCCCACGATCGAAACTCTACGCGGAATGGGCACGAGCTCCAAATATGCCGATCGCTGTCAAGATCGCGGCAACGCCAGTCCAAAAGCCGGGAACGCTTCGAGAGGAGCCCGAGCTCCGCAAGGCGATGTGGCTCGCAGATTCCAGAAACGCGCGGCAGGGGTTGGAGGGACGACCTTCGGCCGTGCACACGATCAAGCGCATGTCCGCGCCTGCGCCCGCATCACCGCATGGTTGCTCAGCCTCTCCACGATCGCCGAGTTCTCCGGCAGCAGGACCATCTCCTCGGCAACTCGTGCTTGGAACTCCCGACTGTACTGGACGACCGGCGGACACGCCCGTGGACCACCACCGTCAGAAGCACCCGTCGCGCATCCGCTCAGCAAGATCGTTGCGAGGACGAGGGCGCCGGCCCATTCCGCGACCGGTGCCGCGGCGCTGGCGATGACGCGCGTCAGCTTCATGGACGGATGCACCCGGCCCGCGCCACCAATCCCCTGACGTTCCCGACGCCCCAGGCGCCGCCGCGCCGTGTCCTGATGCTGCG
>WGLQ01000030.1 GCA_016125495.1 Hyphomicrobiales bacterium
GCCGTTCCATCCCATTTGATCCCGCCATATCCCGTCAGGTCCCGGATTCTCAAATCACCTGTCGCGTGACAGGCACGTCCTGGTCGACGACGGCGATCACCCGATCGGTCGCCAGCAGCACCTGGACGGGGCCGGCCGAGGCGGCCGCCTGAGTGTCACGCGACAGGTGATTTGAGAATCCGGGACCTGACGGGATATGGCGGGATCAAATGGGATGGAACGGCTGAATTCCGCCACTTCCGAGGCGCCGACAGCGTCACTATCGCGCATCGACGCTTTGAGCAATCGACCTTCAAATCCGGCGAACGCGACACCGATTTGAGCAAAGCCCACCTACCGCGCCAAACGGCGCTCCACGACCGGCGCCCATGATCGCGGGTTGGACGGACGCATTAAGTCAAGAATCAATTTAATCGGCTCGCCAAATCTTGACATGCGAATCAGTAAGTGACCATCGACGATATCGTACTCCATGAATACTTCCGTCCGCCTCGACGAGCTTGAATATGGCGTCCAGTTATTCTCGTCAACAACGCTAAGCGCCTTTTCGCCAGAACTGTAGCATGCATAGCCATTCTTTGAATACCCGGAGTCAACGCCGGTCTTGGTGCCATCAGATTGCTCGGAATATTGATTGCTCACAAGATATGCGAAAAAGCGAATCGTTCCCTTGTAAGGCTTGGTGATCGAGTCTGTTCTCAAGACATCGAACTCGACGACAGACCTGCCGGTGAACATCACAAGTGCCATTGATCGGTCCGGGCAGTTCACAAAAAACGGAGTCCTCGAATCAATCAATTTCTCCCAAGCTTCCTTTATGTCTCGCATACCATCGACAATGGCGCTTTCATCTGCCCGTGATGACGAAGCAAAGAGCAAAATAATTATGATCGCGCGTATGAACATGATGGCCTCCAAGCCCAATCGGCACTGTTAAATCTGACGAGCCACCCAAACGACCCGGCCGACGATCTTCAGGGATTTGAGTTCATCACCTGTCAGAGTCTCCTCGGAATAAGCTGGATTGGCACTCTTCACTGATACGGCACCGTTGAAGAAGCGTTGCAGGCGCTTGACTATCACATAGTCTCCACGGATTACGACATAGATTGTATCATCGAGCACTTCTGTAACAGAGGTATCGATAAGTAGCAGGTCGCCGGATCTGATAACCGGCTCCATACTCTCTCCTACGGCATGGATTAGTGCGAGATTGGACGGCGCTACACGCAATGTCCGCCTAACCCAACTTTCCTTGAAGGCCAGGTAGTCGACGATCTGCTCAGCCTCGAAGAACCGGCCGGCGCCAGCGGATGCCTGGATGTCGTATTGAGGGACCAGAACGAACCCGTCACCCAACTCCCCCGCCGAAACCGGCAGCGAATCGGCGGGCGCGGTACCCTCCAACGCCCGCGTCAATCGATCGCGAACTTTGGCCCCTTTCACCTGACCGAGCATCCCCTTCAAGAGCCCGGTTCTCCTCGTGTCGAGCACTGGAAGCCCACTGAACGGCTCTTGCGGCGTTGCCATGCCGCCCCTTGGCGGATCGTTCTCGGCAAAGCCAAATCCAGACCCAATTTCTTCGGTCATCGGTCCATCGCCGGTCCATAGCCAAGCGAGGCGGATGCCCTTTGGAACGCAAAGGCGCGCCACAACATCGAGAGGCGGTGTTGATTTGCCGGTCTCATAGTGCCGAAGCATATCTACGTCGCGCCCCGCGACCTCCGCTGCGGCTTTGCGGCTCTCGTAGAGGTCCAGCACCTGACCGATCCGAGTTTCAAGTGCCGAAGCCGAACCTGCAACTGGGCGGCCAACTCTAGCCATGAGTGTCACGTTGTCCCAACGCATTGATTCGTCGGGAGTTCACAGAAACCCTAGACACTTCGGCGATTGACAAACCCGAAACCCGTTTAGCCGCACTTTCTAGGTTGACAGGCCGACAATACAAGGCCATCGTCTACCCCGCCTGTTGCAATTGACGTGCGCAAGGCCTGGCAGGGCCGGTGCGAACGCATCACCAGCGGAGACGGAATGGCTCAGACCACCTGGTCCACAGCGGAGATCAAGTTCCACCTCGCCCGTCGCGGCCTGACGCTGTCGGCGGTGGACCGCAAGAACGGGCTCGTCGTTGGCTCCAGCCGATACGCGCTGAAGGCGAAGGGTTTTCCCTTGGCCGAGCAGGCGATCGCCGAGGCCATCGGCGTCGAACCCCATGTGATCTGGCCCGATCGATGGTTCCCGGACGGGACGCGCATCGACCTCCGTATCCGCGATCACAATACCCGCCTGTGTGGCGATCGCGAACGTCCAATCGACACACCGTCCATAGACGGCGGTCGGGGTACGGGTCGGAAGGCCGCCTGACGTGAGGGGCAACCCTTCAGGAGTCCCCGGGCGGGCGGTGAAGCGATGAGCCGTCAACCGCCAGATCATCGTCAGATGGCGCTCTTCCGCCCCGTCGCGGCGGCGGTGGACGCGCCCGGCTCCCTGGCCGGCCTCAGCCGCCGGATCGGCGTGATGATGAGCCAGGCGATCCGCGAATCCGGCATGGACCGCTACGACATCGCCGCAGCGATGTCCCGTCTCCTGAACGAGGATGTCTCCAAGCACATCCTCGACGCCTATACGGCCGAGAGCAGAGAAGATCACAACGTCTCCGCGTACCGGTTCTTCGCCTTCGTCCAGGCCACCAAGGCGGGCGGAATGCTCGACGATGTGTGCCGCCAGATCGGCTATCTGGCGATGCCGTCGGAGGACCAGCGTCTGGCCGAGATCGGCTATCTCACCGAACAGCGCGCGGTCATCGACCAGCGTCTGAAGGCGCTCAAGGCGCCGAGGCCCGTCCGATGACCGAGCGCTGGTTCACCGCCCGCGAGCTGGCCGAACTGGCGGTACCTGGATTGCCAAAAACTCGAATGGGGATTCAAAAGCAGGCGGATCGCGATGATTGGCCATGGCGTCCTCGCTCCGGACGCGGCGGCGGCCGCGAGTATCCCGTCTCAGCCCTGCCGGATCGGCCCCGTGCGCTTCTCATGCTGCGCCTGGAACCAGCCGCAGAAGCGACGGCGGTGGCGGCACCACGGCGCGAGCGTACGCCCGCGTCCTTGCCGGCGCTCGCCGACTGGCAGCGCGAGGTGATGGACGCGCGGCTCGCCCTGCTGAGCGAGGTCGAGCGGCTGTCCATGACCATGACCCTGGGTCAGGCCGAGGCGGCGCGCGCGGGAACGCTGGTGCCGAGGCTGGCGCGGGCGGCCGCACTGGCCAACGCCAGGCGCGGCGAGAGCCGGGTCCTGTCGGTCGCCAGCCTGCGGCGCTGGCGGGCCCTGCGTCAGGCGGGGGTGGCGGCGGTGGCCCCACAGGTCGCCGCCGATGACGCGCCGCCCGAATGGCTCTGGCCTCTCATGCGGGTCTACGCCCTGCCGTCGAAGCCGTCGATCAGTTGGGCGGTCCAACAGCTGCCGGAGGACATCCGGCCGAACCTGCGGACGGCTCAGCGCGTTGTGGCGGGCTTGGGCGCGCTGACGCGCAACCGGGGCCGCATGGGGCCACGCGAACTCAAGCGCTTGCGGGCCTTCACCGTGCGCTCCTTCAACGAGCTGGAGCCGCTGGACGTGATCACGGGCGACGGCCACCTGAACAAGGCAGAGGTCCTGCACCCGGAGACCGGCCGTCCCATGCGGGCAGAGCTGGTGACATGGGCGGACGTCGCTACCCGCCGTGCCATCGGATGGTCGGCGGGAGAGGCCGAAAGCGCCATGCTGGTCGCCGACGCGCTGGCGCACGCCGTGCGCTCGGCCGGGGTCGCCGGCATCGTCTACACCGACAACGGCTGTGGATTCGTGGCGCGCCACATGACCGACCAGGTCACCGGCGTGATGGAGCGTGTGGGCATGCGCCATCAGACCGCCATCGCGTACAACGCCCAAGCGCGCGGCGTCATCGAACGCCTTCAGGCGACCTTGTGGAAGACGGCCGCCAAGGGCTTGCCCGCGTATGTGGGCGAGGAGATGGACCGGGAGGCCAAGGACGCCGTCTATCGCCGCTCCCGCAAGGAGCTGGAAGAGACCGGCGCCACCCGCGTCCTGATGACATGGTCGCAGTTCATCGACTGGGCGCGGAGCCAGGTCGACGCCTACAACGACCGGCCGCACTCCACCCTGCCGAAGATCAGGGACGCGGCCGGCCGGCTTCGCCACCAGACGCCGAACGAGCGCTGGCAGGAGTTCGTCGCAAGCGGCTGGTCGCCCATCACGCTTGATCCGCAAGAGGCCCTCACGCTGTTCCGCCCGCAGGTGTCGCGCAAGGTGGTGCGCGGCGAGGTACGGGTGTGGGGAAACCGATATTTCAGCATGGAGCTGGAGCGTCTCGACCTGCACGGGGAGGATGTGCTGGTCGCCTACGACATCCACGACGCGTCCAAGGTCTGGGTCCATGACCGCGAGGGCAGATACCTTTGCGCGGCGGAACTGGACGCCAACGTGGTGGCCTACTTCCCCAAGGCGGTGATCGAGCAGGCGCGCGAGCGTCGCGTCGCCGCGCAGCTCGACCGGCTGGACCGCAAGCGCGACGCGATAGAAGCGCAGCTCGGCCCGCAGCCCCTCCGTCTCGCCGCCGAATCGGGCGAGACGGTGCTCCCGGCGCCGGCCGTGGCGCGGATGGCCGACGCGCTCGATGGCGTGGTCCCGCCATCCCCTTCCGACGGAAGACCCGATACGGCCGACGACGTCGATCTGGCGGCCTGGCTCGCCCGGCATCCCGATCGCGCCACGGCTCAGGATCGGCGCTGGATCATCTGGTTCCTCGACAGCCCAGCGGCCCCGTTCGAGCTGCAGCGCCTCGCCCGGCGCGGCGCGGACGTCGAGGTGTTGCGCCGGCTCGCCACGGAACCGGTGGCCTCTCCCATGACCGCTTGAAGAAGGCTTGAAACGATCATGAAGAACCCGCAACTCGTGGCCACCAAGAACGTCGAGCGCCTCATGTCCGCGCTCTCGGCCGTCCAGCAACGCGGCGCCGTCGAAGCCTGCCTGCTTGTGGTGGATGGCGAGCCCGGTTTGGGCAAGACCTACGCCGCGAGCAAGCTGGCGGTCGAGAATGGCTGGGTCTACTTGAGGGCCAAGAAGGCCTGGACACCGTCCTGGATGCTTCGCGAGCTGCTGGAAGATGAACTCCGGGTGGCGCCCGAACGCAGCTTCGCCGCCATGTTCCGGCAGGCGCTCGGCGGTCTTGGCGAACGGATGAAGGAAGGGTATCGGCGTGGTCGGCCCTTCGCGCTGGTGATCGACGAGGTCGACCACGTCGTTCGCTCCGGCCTGTTGCTGGAAACGATCCGCGACCTGTCGGACGCCATCTTCGTGCCCACCATCCTGGTCGGCATGGGCCGGGTCCGCTCCGGCCTCGGCCGCTTCCCGCAGGTGGCAAGCCGCGTCGGCCAATATGTCGGGTTCGAGCGGGCGACGGTGGAGGATGTCCGCCTCCTGGCCGACGAACTCGCCGAGGTCCCGATCGCCGATGACCTGGTCGCCGCCCTGCATCGGGCGGCGGGCGGCCTCGCCCGCGAGATCATGGAAGGGATCGCCTCGATCGAGCGCCAGGGACGCCGGACGGAACGGCCGATCACGGTGGCGGATATGCGCGGCAAGCCGCTCCTGAACGACCGCAAGACCGGTCGTGCGGTGGTGGTGTGATGAGCGGCAGGCGCCCCAGTTCGCAGGAAGCCGTGCTCACCGCCATGTCGGGCGAATGCCATCGGCTGCCTGGGCTCGCGGCCGACACCGGCCTTGGTTATCGCGCCGTCTCGCTGGCCTGCGGCGATCTCGTCTCGCGCGGGCTTGTGGAGCGAACGGAGGTTGGATGCTACCGCCGAACGGCCGCAGGTCGGGAGATCATCAAGGCCGGGGGCCGCATTCCGTGGCGTAGACGTCCCGCCGCGTCGAACCTCCCGCGCATCCGGTCGGACAGCATGCGCAGCCGCCTGTGGCGCGCCATCAGGATGATGGGCCAGCGCCCCTTCACCGGGCTCGACGTGATGGGCTTGGCCGCCAAAGCGGAGGATCGCAATCCGCGCAGTTCAACGACGGATTACCTCGCGGCACTGCGTCGCGCTGGGTTCCTTGAAGAAATGCCTGGCGGCCGCGTGCGGCGAGGCGATGGCTGGGTGAAGCAGTACCGGCTGGTGCGCGATACCGGCCGCCTGGCGCCCATGTTGCGCGCGGATGGCGTGTTCGACCCGAATTCCAGGGAGTTGGCGCCATGGCAGGCTTGAGCCCGCGCGTCGAGGCGATGGTACGCGCCGAATTGGCCCAGCGCGGGACCCAGGCGGCCGTGGCGCGCCGCATCGGCATCAACGGCAGCACGCTCAGCATGCTGCTGGCCGGGAAGTACCCGGCCGACGTCGCCAAGGTGGAGCGCCGTATCGAGCACGCGCTCGGCAACGTCGACTGCCCTTACCTGCGCCGGCCCCTGTCCGTCGCTGACTGCCAGGGGCAGCGCGATCGACGCCTGCCCACCAGCAATCCTCACGCGATCGCCCATTGGACGGCCTGTCAGACCTGCTCGATCGGAGCGGGCTTGGCCGCCGGAAAGGAGTGAGAATGTCGCTTCAATCGACCCTCGGCCCCACGCGGCCGCTCGGCCCGCCGCAGGCGACCGCCGCCTATGTCGATCAGGTGGCCCGCCTCATCGCGGCGTTGCAGGGGCGCCCGGCGACGGCTGAACGCTACGATGCCACGGCGACCTGCCTGAAGGATCTGTCCCGGGTGAACGGGCTGCTCGGTCGGCACCAATCGGCGATCTGGCGCTGCGCCGAGGCCTTCCGGCTCGCGGCCGAGCGCGACCCGTGCGTCGGGCTCGACGCGGCCGGATGGTCGACCGTCCACCGCACGCTCGCGGGCGTCACGCAAGAGATGCGCATCGAGGAGAAGCGCCGGGCACAGGCCGATGATCCGCCCGTTTTGCGCGACCGGCGTCTCATCGTCACCACGAGCGTACTGACCACTCTGGGAGACCGGGCGTGAGCCATATGGCGCAACACTACGCGGACGAGGTCACGCCGAAGCTCACTCGTGGCTTCGTCCTCACCCGCGTCGATCGGGCGATCCTGGACGCCGTCGCCGCGCGCCCCCACGTCGATCGGGCCGCCCTGGCGACGATCGCCGAAGTGAGCCGGTGGAGCGTGGACGCCCGTGTACCGGTTCTCAGTCGCGAGGGGTGGCTGAGGCCGCCGCCGCCCTGGGGCGGCAGATGGACGTTGCCGCGTGGGCTGCCAAGGAACCTGCCCGTCTTGGATGGCACTGTGAGACCCACGAGGAAACCTCGTGGCGCCGCCTTGGAGATGCTCCAGATCATCGCGGCCAACCCTACGCTCACCCTGGAAAGGCTGGAGTCGGAGTGGTTCTACCCGATCTGGGAATCGCGCTCGCTGCTCGATGGTCTGATGACCGGCGGGTGGCTGACGGCACCGGGCAACCCCGGCGAGGATTGGCTACTGCCTCGCGGATTGCCCGCGCGTGAAGTCCTGCCCCTACATGGTGACCCTCGAATGCCCGCCGAGGTGTCGTTCGAGGATGTCGCCGCCGCCGAACTGGCCGATGAGGTCAGCCGCGACGTCGACCGGCCGCCTTCGATCACCTGGTCGCGAGAGGTCGTGGGTGTTCGTTCACAGCTCGGAGGATTGATCCGATGACGGCGCCGCGCGGCACCATCCTCGTCTCGCGCGAAGGCGCGGCGGTCCACCTCGAGGTCCGGGCGGACGGCATGCATCTCGCCACCCTCGCCTATTCGCCGGCGGCGGCCCTGAACCTCGCCGACCGCCTGTTCTCGGCGGCCGCCGATCCACAGATGGGCCGGCAGGCCGACGCGGCCCGCGCCGTCGAGCGCGCGAGGTCCGGTGGAGGAACACCATGATCGCCGCTCTGATCCGCTGGTGGCGCGCGGAGCGCGCGGCTTCGCCCGTCGCTCATCTGCCCCCTATCGATGTCAACCGCATCGCCATGCACATGGCCCAAGCCACGCCGACCAGGAGGTCAAGATGACATCCGTTCCCGTCCCCTCCGATCTGATGCGCGCCGCCGATGGCAGCTACCTGCCGCGCGGCAAGGTCAAGCCCGCCGATCTTCTGGAAGATCAGACGGTCGACAAGATCATCGGCTTCGGCAAGGAACTCGAAGCGCAGATCGGCCGTTTCAAAGGCCACACCTTCGAGGATATCTCGGAGTTCCTCGGCCTCATCAACGAGCAGTACGGCGTCACCAAACGGGGCCTGAAAGGTCGCGGCAACGTGCAGCTCACCAGCTTCGACGGGTCGAAACGCGTGCTCGTCCAGGTGTCGGACCAGATCGCCTTCGGCCCGCAGCTCCAGGCCGCCAAGGCCATCATCGACGATCTGCTCATCCGCTGGTCGGAGGGCGCGCGCGACGAACTGCGCAGCATCGTCTCCAAGGCCTTCCAGGTCGACCAGGCGGGCCGGCTCAACCACGCCGACATCTTCGCCCTGCTGCGCTACGGCATCGACGATCCGGAGTGGAAGCAGGCCATGGAGGCGATCCGCGAGAGCATCCGTGTGATCGGCTCGAAGACATATATCCGCCTGCAGGAGCGCGACATCCTCGACGATGGCTTCGGCCCCTGGCGGACCATCTCCATCGATCTCGCCTCGGCCGAGGTTCCCTCGCATCTCGCGGCCGATCATCGGCTTCCGGCCGACCGTCTGGGGGGACGCTGACCATGACCCGTGTTGCGGCTCCGCTCGCGGTCTTGGCACCTCTCGCCTTCGCCGCCCTGTGCGGTGGCGCGTCGGCTGGCGACCCCATCCGCGCGATCGACGGCGACAGTCTCGCCATCGGGGCCGAGCGCATCAGGATCATCGGCGTCGACGCGCCGGAGCTGAAGGCGAGGTGTCCGCGCGAGGAGGAGCTGGCGCGGCGCGCCAAGACCGTGCTGCAAGCCTTGGTGGATCGGCCCGATGTGGTGGTCGAGAGACAGGGTCGCGACAGGTACCGCCGCACCCTGGCGCGGGTACTGGTGGGCGGCGCCGACGTCGCGGAACTCCTCATCGCCGCCGGCCTCGGCCGCCCATACCACGGCGAAGCCCGCGCCACCTGGTGCCCGCAAGGCCCGAGGACCCGGTGATGACCGACGCCGCCACCACGCGCCTGAAGGCCAAGCTGCGCTCTCTCCTGGCGATGACACAGGCCAATGGCTGCACCGAGGCCGAGGCGCTGAACGCCGCCGCCGTCGCCCATCGCCTCATGGCCGAGCATGGCGTCACGGCCGAGGAGCTGGCACAGGCCGACTGGGTGAGCCTGCGCGCCGACCTCGGCCGCCACGGCGCGGACAAGGTGGTGGATCGCATCTGGTACGCCGTGGCCGTCGCCGCTGGCTGCGCCATGTGGACCGAGATCGGTGGCCACCGCGTCATCGTCTATCACGGCCGCGAGCCCGACGCGCTGGTCGCCGAGTACCTTCACGCCGTGATCGATCGGGCCATCAGGGATGCCAAGCTCGGGTTTCGGCGCTCCGCCGAATACGCCCGTCGCCGCAAGCCGACGACGCGGGCCAAGGCCCTGCAAGCCTTCACCTTGTACTTCGTGGACCATCTCTTCGAGCGGCTGGTGAACGAGAACGCTGCGCGCACCGCCGCCCGGGCCGACGAGGCCGAGGACCACCGCAAGTCCCTGCCCATCGACTTCCAGAAGCCGCGCCCGAACAAGGTCAGCGACCCCGGCAAGGGCTTCGCCGATGCCGCTGGCGCCGGCGCCCGGGCGGCGCACAAGGCCGCCATCAACCCGGGCGTCGCCACCGGCGAGCCCGCGCGCGGCCTCGCCCGCCCCACTCCATTGCTACCGGGGAAGAAGACATGACCAGCTCCCGCATCTGCCCCGTGCCAGGATGCGGTGCGCCGATCCGCGCCGGGCACCTGATGTGCGGCCCCTGCTGGGCGAACGTCCCGAAGGAACTTCAGAAGCCCGTGAACACCTCGTGGCGTCGCGTCGGCGCCACCTGCGGAAAGGACAAGCTGGCGGCGCTCAGGACCTATCGCCAGGCAGCCGACGCCGCTGTCATGGCGGCCGAGGATCGGCGATGATGCGTACCACCTGGTCCGCGCCGCTGACGCCGCGCGCCCAATCCCTGATCGCCATCGCGCTTCGTCGGAACGGACAACGCGCCACGCTTCCCCAACTGTGCCGGCGCCGATCGAGCGCGACGACCGCCGAGATTCGCCGGCGGGTTTCCCTGCTCGGGATGTCGCGATGATCCGCGCCGACGACATCCGCGACGGGGCTTGGTTGCTGATCCTGAATGTCGGGACCAGCCATGGCCCGCTCTTCGTGTATCGGAGCACCGTCGTGCCGGTCCTGCGACGGGAGAGCTGGCCCGACGGTCGCGGCGGCCGCCGCGTGGCCTATACGATCTCTGGGGACGGTGCCGACTACCCGACCCTCCAAACGGCGGTCGACGCTCTCGACCTTCGCATGGCCGGGTGAGGTCGGAATGACTGATAGCCTGGTTCAAACCAGCCCGAACCGCCGTTTGAGCGTTGTTTCAGGCACATCCATTCGCGCTGTGCCGCCTGCGCAAGAAGCGGGCCATTCGATCGATCTAGGTCTTATCGTCCGGCTTTTGTCTTCGGGCTCGCGGCTGAGAGATGAAAGCCCAAACCACGCCACCAATCGTCGTCGCGGCAATCGTAACCGCGAGAGACTCGGACTTTGGTGCAACGTAGACAGCCGCGAAGATGCACCCGCTCGCGAAGAGACCCGCGATCAAACGACTGCCAATTCTTTCAATTGCCTGGAAAGTCATCGCTCGATCTTCGAGCTTATGTCGATGAACCTGATTGCCTTCAGCCATCGCCAGAATTCTCTCCGGCGCCGAAGGGAGGACTTCACCGTACGCGGCAAAATCCTCGGCGGCGGGAAGTGGTCCAGAGTGGCTCTTTTGCATGATGGAAACCTGATGGTTTCGCATCGTAGGGCCATGAGGCATCAGAGGATCAGGCGGTCCAATCTCAACTTCTTGGCGCCTTCGCCTTCCTATCCGCTGATTCATCGAACCGCCTCATCGCAACTCGCAGGTCGCTTCCAACGGCTGCCCAGTCCGCATACATCTGCTCGCTGTCCGACCTGGACCGAAGATATGGCTCTGCCGTCGGCGCGATCGACAACAGCGATGCGACCGCCGAAACAAGCGATTTTCCGAATCGGTTCATGTGCTGCATATGGCCACCTGGTGCCCAGGAAATCAACCCGTCGCATCCCAAGCCTTCCCATATCGACCCATAGTTACCCCAAGAACCCCATCCGAGGCAATTTCATTGTGGGGCAGACGTGACGGACACGGCCGCCGACCCGGTTGACGCCCTGCTGGATCTGCATCGCGAGATTCGGCGAGTGCGAGTGCGCGGCGCTCGGGCCACCCGGCGCGACTGGGACACCCTCAATGCCGCCTTCTGCCAGCTCGCCGGCGAGCCTGACACATTGCTCGCCGCCCGGAACTCGGTCGATCCCTTGGCGGCCCTGCAGGCCGCGCTGAACGCCTGCTCCAGCGCCGGTGTCACCATCCGCCAGGTCGCCGAGTGCCGGTTCGGTAGCGCATCGCTTGCTCTTCTGCTCGACGGGAGGGACTGATGGCACGTCCCAAGGCTGGGTCTGTCGCGGGCGGGTTTGGAGGAGCGGCTGCCGCTATTGCCGCCGCCAGAAAGTCCGAGATCGCCAAGATCAAGATCGGCGCCAAGGATCTCCGGCTCGACGACGACACCTACCGCGATCTGCTCCAGCGCCTGACCGGCCGACGCAGTGCCGCCGATCTGTCGCCCGCGCAGCGCGGCGCGGTTCTCGACCACATGGCGTCCCAGGGCGCCTTCAAAGGGCGTTCAAAGTCGGTGCCGACGCGCCCGCACATCGGCAAAATCCGCGCGCTCTGGATCAGCCTTTGGAACCTCGCGGCTATCGACGACGGCGGCGACGCTGCGCTGAACGCCTTCGTCTGCCGCCAGACCGGCGTGGAACGCGTCGATTGGCTGCAAAGCGATCAGTCCGGCAGCGTGATCGAGGCCCTGAAGGTGATCGCCGCCAGGTACGAGTGGCACGTCCCGGCGGATGGCAGAGAAGCCAAAGTCGCCTTGATCGATACGCAGTGGAACTGGCTCCTGGCTCTGGGCGAACCGGTAGCCATGCGGATCGCCGAGTGGGAGGAGCGCAAGGGCTCGTTCTCGGATCAGGAACTCGACGTCGCCGCGGGCAAACTCGGCGCCTGGATCCGAGCTGCCAAGGCGGGCGGAGAGGCCGCATCGCGGTGACGCGCGTCCTGCCCCATATCCCGCCGCCGGACGTGAAGCCGGAGACCCTACCCGGCGTGCTGGCCGACGTGGCGCGCTTGGTGGGCGTCCCGGCCGCGTTCCGGCTGGCGGCCGCCTGGGGTGGTCGCCGCCTTCATCTGCCGCGCGAGCCGAAGCCCTCCCATGAGCTCTGCAGGATCCTGGGCGTGAGACAGGCCCGTCTGCTCGGTCGGCACCTGGGGGGCGAGGAGCGTCATTGGCCAAGCGCCAAGACCCTGCGGCATGCGCACGACGCAAAGTGGCTTCGGCGGGCCGGCTGGTCCCACAAACGCATCGCCGAGGCACTGGGACTGAGCCAGAACCACGTCGCCACCCTGACCTCGGGTGTGAACCAAGACCCCGACGTCTGCTTGGTGGCTCACGAAGAACTCGAAGACGCCTGCCCTACCTGCGGTCGCCGGCATCGACGTGGCGGGCCGGCTCATAAGACAAACGACGATCGCCAGCTCTCCCTCTTCTAGCCACTAGATATAGGGTTCTGTCACACGCACACCCTCTACATGTTTAAGGTTGAGTCATTTCAAATCAATAAGTTGTTATGATCTCTCTTGCGTGATACCTTCGATTTCCGTGGTACGCGTCTGATTCGTCGGAGGGGGAGATGACGAACTCGCTGTTCTACGGGGACAACCTTGGCTATCTCCGAGAAATGCCGTCCGAATCGGTCGACTTGATCTATCTCGACCCGCCGTTCAAGTCCGACGCCAAATACAGCCTGCTGTTCAGGTCGCCAGATGGTTCGGCCGTTGATGCGCAAACGACGGCGTTTCGAGACACTTGGTGGTGGGACGAGTCCGCTGAGACGGCCTTCGAAGACATCGTCTCTTCAGGTACATCGGCAGCTAAGTTAATGATCGCACTACGCTCAACCTTGGGCGAAACTGGCTTGCTGGCATACCTCGCGATGATGACAGTCAGATTGATGGAGATGCATAGAGTACTGAAGGAAACTGGAGGACTATATCTCCATTGCGATCCAACCGTAAGCCACTACGTCAAGATCATTCTTGACGTAATTTTTGGCGAAAAGAATTTTACCAGTGAAGTTGTCTGGAAGAGAACACATGCGCACGGTGGTGCCAAACGGTGGGCGCCGGTCCATGACACATTGCTGTACTACAGGAAGTCAGATGCATTCACTTGGAATGACACATTCCAAGAACACAAACCTGATTACATAAAAACCCATTTCAAGCATTCAGATCAGCGCGGTAGATACCAACTTGTCACGTTGACCGGAACTGATACCCGTGAAGGTGATTCGGGCAAGCCTTGGAGAGGCATAGATCCGACCGCCGTTGGCAGACACTGGGCTGTGCCAATGAAAGTTTTGATGCGGGAGTTTCCAGGCAAAAACTTCGACGACATGAACACACAGGGCAAGCTGAGTTTACTTGAATCGGCCGGGCTTATCGTGTGGCCAAAAAAGGGAAATGTTCCGCGCTACAAGCATTACGAGATCAATAGCCCTGGCGCGCCAATTCAAGATATTGTCTTGGACATATTTCCGATTTCGGCGCAGTCGAGGGAGCGCATTGGATATCCAACACAGAAGCCGATCAAGCTGCTCCAGCGAATCATCCTCTCGTCCTCAAGACTGGACAATGTCGTACTAGACCCCTTCTGCGGCTGCGGTACCACTGTCGCGGCGGCGGACATGACCGGGAGGCGTTGGATTGGAATCGACCTAACCCATCATGCGATCGACGTGATCGAAGGGCGGCTAAAACAGAAGGGAAGCACGTCCGCATACCGCGTGACCGGCCGCCCCTTCGACCTCGCTTCGGCTCATGACCTCGCTCGCCGCGACAAGTATGAGTTCCAATGGTGGGCGGCGTGGATGGTTGGAGTTCAGAGTTATCGTGAACGAAAAAAGGGAGCTGATCGC
>WGLQ01000031.1 GCA_016125495.1 Hyphomicrobiales bacterium
CCCGCTCGACAAGCACCTCTACGCCCAGCGTCATTTGATCGAGTGCTGCTTCAGCAAGCTGAAGCAGTTCCGACGCGTCGCAACACGCTTCGAGAAGACAGCAAGGAACTACCTCGCCATCGTCACCCTCGCCGCCACCATACTCTGGCTCAGGTAAGTGTCCACAGAACCTAGCCGCTCGTGCTCGGCGCCGACGAGCCGCGGCTGGTGCTTCGGCCTCGTCGTGTCCAGCTTTCGGTTTGCCGGCGATAGGCTGTCTCGGCTTGCTCGGCCCTGTGCATCTCCTCGCGCCTGGTCCTGGCCAGGTTGTAGGCGTAGGCAGGTCCACGCTGGCCGCGCCGAGCCGGTCGTCCGGCGCGGAGTTCCACGTTGCGCAGCTTCTTGGCGTGCAGGGCGGGTCTGACCGCGGCGTAGTCCTCGCCTTTGTGCAGCATGTGCCAGATGATCACCGCCATCTTGCGTGCCACCACCACGGCGGCGATGTGCTTGCCGCGTCGGCTGGCTACCCGCTGGTAGAAGGCACGCAGCGGACCAGGACCGCGTACCGCCGACCAGGCGGCCTCCACCAGCATGGTCCTGGCATGCGAGCGTCCCTGCTTGGTGATGCGCCCGTGCCGTGGGCGCGCCTCGCCGGACTGGTGGACGCTCGGGTTCAGCCCGACGTAGGAGACCAGCTGATCAGGACCTTTGAAGCGGTCAATCGTACCGATGGCAGCGACCAAGCCGAGGGCCGCCACCATGTCGATGCCCGGGATGGTCATCAGCCGCTTGACGTTGGCATCGTCCATGGCACGGCGCGCCAGCTCGCGCTCGATGACCCGAAGATCCTCGCCCAGGCGATCGTACTCACGCAGGTTCCTCTCCACTGCGTCGCGCTCGTCGGGCGGCAGGTGCTGGGCCTTCAGCCAGTCACGCCCACGGACGCCGAACAGGTCGGTGTGTGGGCACGGCGGCACGAGGTGCGCGTGCAGGACCGACTGCGTGGTAGTCCGCAGCCGTACCGCTGGCGGACGATCTGGTTGCGCCGCGTCACCTGCCGCCGCAGTTCTTCGGTGTTGGCGTCCGGCACCCAGACCTCCGGCAGGAAGTTGCTGGCGTAGAGCTTGGCCAGCACCGTCGCGCCGATCACGTCGGTCTTGATCTTGGCTTGCGCGATCAGGTGCACTTGACGTGGGTTGGCGATCACCACCCGACCGACATGCGGCGCGATCATCGCCGCCACCGCAGCCGCATTGCCGGTCGCCTCCACCACGACATGATCGTCGTGCGTCAGCGTCCTGGCAAACGCCTCGAGATGCTCCCGCGTCATGCCGATGCGGCCCAGCCGGACCACCTTGCCGTCGTCCAGCATCACCGCCTCGGCGAACACGCGGTGGATATCCAGTCCGACAATCCTCACCACTATTGCCTCCTCTGCTTCAGAGTTCACCTCTCGGGAGCCGGCGGGCAACACGGCAACTACGGATCCGCGCTCGCAGCGCACCCGGGCGAACCGCAGGGGCGGCCAGATAACGGCTCGGGCTCGAAGCCCATGGTTTCAACGACGGCCTGCCCGCACTTGCGTGCTCCCGGCGCCCCATGTCCCGGATGGTCTCACCATAGCGCCCCTCCTTGGCAGGAGCAGCAAGGACATCGGAACGCCAGGGACAGCATGCCGGATAACGGCGTCATCGAGAGGTTCTTCCGCACGATGAAGGAGCAGGCCATCCACGGCCGCATCTTCCACACCATCGACGAGGTCCGCAACGCCGTCCGCGACTTCGCCAAGCTGAACGGCGTCGATCCACAGCGCTACTTCACCGAGGTGCTGACCCGCCTGGTGAATGGCTGGATGGAAAGCCGCATCGACGAGCTCATGCCATGGCACTGGGCGGCATCGAAAACAGCTGAGCGTCAAGCCGCGGCGACAATGGCCCGGAACCTCCGCTTACGGCGCGCCGGCTGTATGAGTCAGTGCACTAGCGGGCGGTCATCACAGTGATCCTTCGGGTATTTTGGGTTGTCGAACCGCGGCCAACGGCAGCCGTAAGGCGATCCGCACATTCCGCTCGCGGCCGCCCAGCCGCACCGCGGCGCCGCACCTGCGCAGCGCCCGCGCCCAGAGGCGCAAGGCAGGACCCGGCGTGCCGCGCCCGGTAATGTGCAGGGCGATTGCAGCGGGCCGGCGCTGTACTTCCAGATCTGCGGCTTTGCCGTCGGCGGAGAGGGACCGCGCGGCGCACCGCAGAAAGGCCAGGAGCAGGTCGCGCGGTATCGCCAACGGCGGCAGCGTCGCAATGCTGGCGTCGGGCCAGATCTCCCGCAACAGGGCCTCCACGTCGGCGCAAGGCTCGGCGTCCTGCGATGCGCAGGCGTTCAGCGCCCTCAGACTGGCCTGCAGCGATCCGACATGGCGCGTCGCGTCTGCCAGCTTGCCGCCGGCTTGCCCGATCGCGCCGCGATCCAGCAGCAGCGTCGCGCTCTCCATCGCCAAGGCGGCTGCGGCGGCAGGCTGCGCCAGCTCATGCACGGCGTCCGAGAGCATTATCCAGGCATCGCCGGAGTGCGGCCGCGCCCGGGCTTCGGGCGCTGCGCGGCGTCTCACGGCTGGTCATCGAATCCGACGAAGACGTAGCCGATATTGCGAATGGAGCGGATAACATCTGGCCCGCCCGCGTCGACGATCTTCTTGCGGATCTTACGAACCGCGGTGTCCACAGCCCGATCGTCCGGCGCCGCGCTGCGCCGGAAGACACGTTCCAACAGCGCCGCCCGGCTGAGCGGCTTGCCCTTCGACTCGCTCAGCGCGCGCAGGGTGTCGAACTCGGCGGTCGTCAGGTGGCAGACGGTCCCATCGGGCTTCAGCAGCTGCAATCCGGTCAGAGACAGGCTCCACGAACCCACGGCCGCGCCTGGTCGCGAGGCAGGTGGCGCCGAAACCTCAAAGGCGCCACGGGACTGGCGGCGCATGATGGCGCGAATACGCGCCAGCAGTTCGCGGGGCGAGACGCTCTTCTCCACCTCGTCATCCGCGCCGAGTTCGAGGTTGACGATGCGCTCCGTCGGATTGGGATGGCCAGTGACTATGATACAGGGCGTCTCATGTGCGCTGCGTAGGCGGAGCAGCAGCTCGTTGCCGGACATTCTCCCGAGGACCTTGTCCAGCAGCACGCAATCCGGCGCCACGCGATCCACCGCGAGGGCGAACTGCATGGGATCATGCAGGACTTCGACGTCGAAGCCGTGAAGGCCGAGATATTCCTGCATCTCCCGCGAGTAGGAAACATCATCGTCAACAAGTAGTATGCGGGCCGGGGTCATGCAGCTTAGCTCCTGTTCGAGCAGGGTGGGATGACATCCGCTGGCGGTGCGGTTTGGTCGCAGCGATCGCGACCTTTCAGAATAGGTCTGGCGGCATCGAGGGCAGCTGCAGATGCAGCGCGTGCCCAGCGGCATCGGGCTCGGCGATCAGCATCCCGCCCAGCCGTTGGGCGCCCCGTCGCGCAGCGGCCAGGAACATCGCCGCCTGCATCCCGTCGAGCTCCTCCTCCGCTGGCTCCGCACGCGCCGTGCCGCCGAGGCATTCGGCGCAGAGGGTCAGTGACCACGCGATACGCTCCTCGGGCTGCGACGATGCCGTGCAGGACGCCACGATGCCCTCGCCGCGGCCGACCCGGGCAATGAGAGTTGCCAGGCAATGCGCGATGACGCGATCCGCGCCTCCCGGCAGCGCGCCGCTAGGCGCCTTGAACGTGATGGCGGGGAGCCGCACCCGCCGGCGACGCGCAATGGATGTCACCTCGCGAAGCGCTGCCGCGAAGGCGCTCGCTAGGTCGTCGCCCGGCTGCTGTGGCGCGGCGGCATCGTGTTCGAGCCGGAGAAGCGCGAAGAGGGCCACGGTCGTGTCTAGCTGGCGTATCGCCCGACAGAGTGTGACCATCGCCGGGACTGCCCGGGCGCGCTGCTCGACGCCAGCGACCAGAATGGCCGCATGGGCGACGGCGCCGAGCGCCGTGGCCCAGACAGCCTGCGCGAGGTGCCGGTCATCGCCCGGCAGGCACGGAGCATCCGCCAGGCGGGCGGAAAGCGCGCGGATCTTCGCCGACGACCGCCGCAACGCCTCCTGCAGGACGGCGACGGCGAGGCCACGCCGTCCTGCTGGCCTGCGCCTGCGCTGATCTGCGGCAACGAGCGCGGCGGAGACCGCCGCCTGCGCCTCGGCCAGGCGGAACGGCTTGTGGAGCAGCTCGGTTACCGCAGCCTTCGCCACGGCCGTCACCTCGCCGGCCCGCGCATGCCCGGTGATCAGGATCACCTCGGGCACCCGCGCCGCGCCCAGGCGCTCAAACAGGGTTGTCGCGAGATCGAAGCCGTTCCCGTCCGCCAGGCAGACGTCGCTCAGCACGACATCGATATCGGGCTCGCGCAGGACGACCTGAAGCGCCTCGGCGGCGGCGTAAGCGGTCCGAACGCGGAAGCCGAGCAGGGACAGCCCTTCCGACAACTCGTCCGCGATCATCGGCTCATCGTCCAAAACCAGGATCAACGAAGAACGATCATCGTCTTCTGGTGGGGCGATGTCACGGCGAGGGGAAGCCGGAATCAGGCCGCAGAGGGGCGCCGTACCGGCGATCACGCCTTGCGCTCTCCCAGGCGCTTTCCGGCTGCCCCGACCTGTAGGCGAGGGCTCGGCGCCACCCTGGCCGGATGTGCAGCAAGGCCGCGATTGAGAACTTAGCGCATCGCTCACGGAGTCAGTATGAAGCCGCCGCCACGCTCGGCACAACAGCACGATTTTGACATTTTTGTACTAAACAGTTAGTGAAATACGGTCACTAAATCGGCGTCCGCCGCCTTTCGCCGACGACATTAGGTGTTTCTGTAGATCTAACGTACCTCTCACCTATTTTTTCACCTACTTTTCCGCATATTCACCATTTCTGGGGTGGATTTTCATCACATAACTCCCTTTTTCTCCCAGAGCCTTGATGTGCACTCCAGCGATAGAACGCCGGCGTCACCTCTGCTGGGCCGGCTGATGTTTGGAATGATTACCGTCGGGTGCAATGATCCACGGCTAGATCCGCACGGATGTCTGCGGAACCGGACTGCTCATGATGCCGGTCTCTGGTCATTTCGTCGCGGCGATGACGATGCCGACAAGGCGGTGTTCGGGCCATGTGGCATCGTCTCGGTCATGCCGGATAGCAACGGATCATGCTCGATGACCGCCGCGCTCGCGAGCAACTTGGAGTTCGCCTGGATTCGTAGCGCCGTCACCGGCCTCACCCCGCGTAGCCTAATCGCAACAGCGATACTGGTCGTGGCTGCATCGCTTTTGCCGAACGCGGCTGCGGCCCAATTCGGCCAGGGCGAGAATCGGAACTGGCAATTCCTGTCTCCTTCAGACCGTTCAGTCCGGGCGGGCGCACTCGATCTGCTGCGCCGGCACCAAGGCGGCTATTACAATTTCGCGCCGCCCGTTTCGAACTATGACATCGATGCGCGCACCTTTGTTGCGGGCGACTACTACAGTTGTGAGGTCTCCGCGTCGGCCAGTGCGAATACCGGCTTCGCAACCGCCTCGGGCGCCGCTGGAGCCCCAACCGTTCTCAACAACCCGAGCGTCGGTTCCACTGCATCTGGAAATACGTCGTCGACCGATGCCGCGACTCCGCTGAACGGCGGTACGTCCACCGTAGGTACCACGCAAACCAACAGCGGCAGCGCGCAGAATGCGAGCGTGGCGGGAAGCACCTCGGGAGGGGTAAACGGTACCGTTGGTGGCTCCTCAACATCAATCAGCCAAGTGCCGAGCAATTCCCAGTCGGCGCTGAACAGTCCTCAGACGGCGAGCGTCACGGGCAGCACCGCGTGCTCTACGCGAACGACAACCGTGAATCGCTGATAGAGCAATGGTAAAGGTGGAGCCACGGTCGATCATGCTTTCCCCGCTGCCGTGCCTCTCGGCTGTTGTCGCGGCATTGTCGCTTTCCGGCTGCGCCAACCCGGCCGCCATGGGCGTCATGTCACCGGGTCGTGGCAATGCGTCATTTCTCGCGGGGCCCGGCATCACCCCGAATCGTACGCCCCTGGACGATGCTCTGTCCTGCTACGGCATGGCTCTTCGGCGTTCGGGGCGGCCCACGCCGGGGATCGCTGTGGGGGAGGTGCGCGACTTCACCGGACGCGTCACTGACACCGAAGGTGCCCAGATCACCCAGGGCGGCGGCCTCATGGTGTATTCGGCCTTGGGAAAGCTCGGTGGCGCTGTGCGCGTGCATGAGCGTTTGGACCCTCGCATCGCCAAGGTCGAGCTGATCTACATGGACCGTCGTCAACTCGGCGATGGGCGTCGCCACCGCGCGCAGGTCGGGCAGCAGCGGCAGGAGGTTCCCTGGATCCCGTATTTCGGCGGGTCCATCGCGCGCAGCGACTACTTCATCGTCGGTGGCATCACCGAGCTGAACCAGGTGATCTCAAGCGGCGGCTTCGAGTTGGGCGTCAGCATGATCGGCGGCCGGGCGCGAACCTTCACCATCAACATTGCCGTCGACCTGCGCATCGTCAGCACGTCCAACTTGGTCGTGAGCCGCGCGGTGACGCTGCAAAAGCAGATCGTCGGCTACGAGGTGGGGATCGACGTCTTCCGCTTCTTCGGCTCCCGCCTGGTGGACGCGAATGCCGGCGTTCGGTCGCTGGAGCCGGTGCAACTCGCGGTTCGCGCGGTCCTCGAGCTGGCGACGATGGAGCTTCTGGATGCGGTCAGCGGCGTCGACCATCGCCCCTGTCTGCCCTCGTTGCTTGTCGATCGGCCGGAGCGGTCTGGCAGTGACCCGGCGGGCGAAGCGGAAACCAACCGGCGCGTGCAACAGGAACCTCTGATCCCTGCCAATGGTCGTCTTGCCGCGGATCCCGCTTCCGTTGCGGCGCCGACCAATGTGCCTGCACCCTCTGCCGGCCATCCGCCGGCGTCCCGGGCGCAGACGACTGCCCCGGCGGGGGCTGGTGCTCCACAGGTGGCTCCGCAGCGGCCCGTCACCGCGCCACCGCAACCGGTCACTCGGCCTCAACGGGTAACCCCTGATGGCCGGGTGAGCCCACCCCTGACACCACGCCCGAGCCGAGGGGCTGTAGAAGAGAACTCTGGCACCGCCATGGCTGCTGCCACGGAGTCCGCACCTGTATTGCCACAGAGCCGATCCGGCTCAACGCAAGGCATCGTGCTGGCGGCCATGTCGAGCGAAGACAACGCGCGTGCGGCTTGGTCGCGGGCGCGTGCCCGCCACACGGACCTCCTTGGCGACAAGGAGGCACACATCAGGCAGGTCGGCGCTTCGGCGAATGGTCAGCCGCTATGGATCGTCGCCTTGGCGCTGCCTGGCGGGACAAACGCCAACCGGCTTTGCGATGCCCTGCAGGCGCGCGGCACGGCCTGCGTCGTGGCGCCACGAACACTTTCGCTCTCGGGATCCCCGGCCCGAGGCGGAGTTTCGGCGCATGACGCGCCGTCAAACAGCAGTAACCAGAGGAGGCTTACGACCCATCAATCCTGAATTTGGGCGGCCGGTTCCGAACCCCTGAACCGGCCGCTTCCCCATAACCACCCGCTTCTTCAACAAACCATGAGGCAATCCATGAACGTGACTTTCCGCCGCCTGCTGCTCGCGAGCACAGCGGCCACCATCATCGGCTACGGCGGCAACGCCGCCGCGCAGTCTTCGATCGCCGTCGCCACCGGTGTGCTCACCATCGCCGCCGGTCTCGAAGCCTACACGGCCGCCAACAGCCAGCTGTCTGATGGCACCACCGTCGACGCCACCGTCGCGACGGTCGGCACGCTGACCGTCGACGTGACCGACGCGGCGGCGGTTACCGTCGGCCAGACGATGCTCAACAACTCGGTCAGCGCACTCGCGCGTCTGAACCAGACGACGCAGACGGTGAACGTGCAGAGCCCGCTGCCGGCAGACGGGGCCCTGACCGGCGCCATCGTCGCGACCACCACCACGGCGTCGACCTTTGCCGGCGTGGCGATGCTGAACATGCAGAACGCGCTCGACACTGCCCAGGTGACCGCCAACATCACGTCGGCGCCGATCTCGCTCACTGTGGCGGCGCTCGGCATGACCGGCGACGCCATCGCGGCGGCCAATCAGATCGTGGCCGACGTGCTGGTGAACGACGCGGTGAACTCCCTGACCGCGACCGGCACCGCCGGCGGCAACCTCGCCGTCCCGGCCGCAATCGCCAGCGTCCAGACCGCGACGCAGACTGCGGCCATCAACGCCGAGGCCTCGATCGCTGGTGCCACCACGGGCGTGGCGATCGATCTGAGCGCCCTGACCGCCGCCTTCACCGGCAATGCCGTTGTCGAGAACAACGCGGTGGCCGCGCGCGTCGGCGTCAACACGGCGCAGAACGAGCTGGTGGCCGGCAGCGCCACCTCCACCGCCAACGGGATCGGCCTCGCCATTGGCCTCGACCCGTCGCTTGCGACGGCCGCCGGCGTGGCCTCCTTCGTTGCGGACTACGGGGTGGCCAACGCACAGGTCGCCAGTGGCATCGGTGCCGATGCCAACATCTTGGCCGGGATCATGACGATCACCCTCCCGGTGGCTCAGGACGTGACGGGCACTGCCAGTGTGGCCGGGAACACCATCCTGGCCGATGCCGGCGTGAACACGGCGACCAACCGCGCCATCGTCAACACGGCCGGGCTGCTCACCGCCAGCGTGGGCGTCGGTTCGGCGCAGAGCCTGACCGATGACACGAACGTCTTCAACGCCAACGTGACGACCGCGACCCTCACCATCAAGGGCGGCCAGTTCGACAACGCGTCGGAAGCGTTCATTCAGGGCAACACGGTGGCGGCGCGCTTCGCCGGCAATGACGCGACGAACGTGCTTGGCCTGACCAACACCGCCTCGCTCGTCAACAGCCAGGCGGCGATCGTCGGGTTCCAGGTGAATACCGACGTGACGGCGACCGCCACGGTCGGCACCGCCACGCTGGAGATCGACGTGAACGCCGCGGCCAGCGACGGCCGCGCGCTTCAGGTGACCGGCAACACGGTGGAAGCCTCCGGCGTGCTCAACCGTCAGACCAACCTGATGGTGGTCAGCGGCGGGCCTGCCTTCGGTGCCGCCGGCCAGGCGGCCTCGCAGCTCGTGAGCAGCCAGCAGCAGACCAACAACGGCAGCGTGACCTCGACCGTGACCTCCGCGACCATGGCCGTCACCTCGGGCAGCGGCCCGACGGCTTCGGTGTTCGCGGCGAACAACACCATCCGCGCCTCTGCGATGGGGAACGTGTCGTCCAACACGATCTCCAACACCGCGCGGAGCTTCAGCCTCGGCCGCTGAGGCAAGGCGAACTGGATGGCACCGGGCCGCTTGGCCCGGTGCCATCCGCGACGGCGGCGGGGCACGGTGCCCCGCCGCCACTTCGATGATCTATAGAGGATCTCTCGGTGATTTTTTCCAGCCGGATGTTCCACGGCCTTGCTGTTGCGCTGCCCTTGTGTGTCGTGCAGCCCGCTGCCGCGGTGGATGCCCAGGGTGGCTATGCCGCGCGCGGCACGCCGGCCGTCATGCGCTGCGCCGACCTCACGCGCCTGCTTCAGCCGGCCGCGCCGGCCCAGCCGGGGGTGCAGGGGACGCCCGCGCTGAATCCGGCCGCGAGGGCAGCCCAGATCGGCGCCTTCATGGCCTGGGTCGATGGCGTTCTGACTGGCGTGAACATGTCACTGCCGAACACCTTCGACATCTCGCCCTATCGGGGCGCTTCGATCGTTCAGGCGCTGGTCGTGCAGCGCTGCGCGGCGAACCCCACGCTGTTCGTCCATCAGGCGGTGTTGCAGGCCGTGAATGCGCTCGGGCCGTTCCGCAGCCAGTCCGATAGCCCGGTGGTGGCGATCAGCGTGAACGGCAACAACCTCGCCATCCGCGAGGACACGTTGCGCCAGGTGCAGCAGGCCCTGATGACCCGCGGCTTCCTGCGCGCCGGGCGGCCCGATGGCCGCTTCACCGTAAGCACGCGCGCAGCGCTGAAGCGGTTCCAGGAGGCGCAGCGCCTGCCCTTGTCCGAACTGCCCGACCCCGAAACCCTCCAGCGCCTTGCGGTCCGATAACATGCAGCGGAACCCCAACGCCGGGAGTGGCGCGAATGTTCTGCCACTGCTGCGGCATGCGGCACATGGAAGTCCACCGCTGGGCTGCGACTACCGGTCCTACGGCGATATTGCCTATCTCCGCTGGCCGCACATCCGGGCACGGGTGGAGGCCGGGGGCGAGGAACTTCAGCAGCTGTTTTCCTGTGTGGATGGCGCCCTCACCGGGCTGAACATGGCCCTGCACGACACCTTCGACATTTCTCCCTTCCTTGCCGATGACACCCTTCCGGTGGTGGTGCTTGATGTCAGCGAGGCCAACCCGCTTTGGCCGCTGCACGCCGTGGTTCTCGAGGTCGCCCGGATCCTCGCGCCGCTCCGTGCGAGAACGGACGGGCCGAGTGTGACGCTTGTGGTCGCCGGACGCAGACTGCGTTTGCGCGAGTGCACGCTGCGGCTGATCCAGGGCGCGCTGTCTGCGCGCGGGTTCCTGGCTCCGTCGCTGGTGGGATGCGCGGACGGTGCAAGGCTGGAATCGGCCCTGCTGGCATTCCAGGGAGCCGAGGGCCTGACGCTGTCCGGTCTACCTGACGCATTGACGCTCGCGCATCTTGCCCGCCCATCGCCCTAGGCAGTCCGCAACATGTCTCTGACGCAACCCCCCGAGCAGGCCTCTCGACAAGAGCTTATCGGCAGTGAATTGCACGCGCCGCGCGCTGGGGCGACCTGGCTGGCCGGTGCGCTCCTTGGTGCGTTGCTGGTCATCGTGCCGGAGACGGCGCGGTCGGCCGACACCCAGGGTAATTTCGCGCTGCGCGGCGCGGGCTCCGTCCCCTGTGCGCAGGTCGTGCAGCGGGTTGGCGCGCGGGCGCCTGACCTCCCGCAATTCGTCGCTTGGGCCGACGGCGCCCTGTCGCAGGCCAACCGGATCGAACGGGAGACCTTCGACCTGCTGCCCTTCGAGCGCCCCGCAGGCCTGCTGACCATGCTGGCGTTGAACATCTGCCGCGCCAATCCGCAGGTCACCTTCGGCGCCGCCGTGTTCCAGGCAATCGAGGCGGTGAAGCCTCTGCGTGTGCGGCAAGCGGCTCAACCGGTGACGATCACCGTCGGTGAGGCGAGCGTCGCGCTCCGGCCCGAGACGATCCGACTGGTTCAGACGCGCCTGCGTGAATTGAATCTGCTGACCGCTCAGCCCGACGGCCGCTGGGGACCGGCCTCGCGGGCCGCCATCAAGCGCTTCCAGGAGAGCAGGAACCTTCGGCCAACCGAGATCCCGGATACCGATACCGTGGTCCAGCTGATCCTTCGGCGATGATGGTATCTGGCGAGCGGGTCACCGATAGGTTCGCCGGCTGGCGGCGCGGCGGAGGTAATTCAGCGGCGAGGCGGGTTGCACCGATCGGCCGGCGCGGTGTCGCCGGGACGCTCATCTCACTCGCCGTGACGGTTCCGGCCTTGGCGCAGATCGGCGTGCCGAGATCCCGGCTCTCGCTCCTAGCGGAGCCACAGGAGCCGCAGGAGTCGCACGTTCGGGCGCACAGGTGGCGGCTGGACGACGAGCAGGTGCTTGACTCGTTCCTGCAGGCCACGCTCGGGGAGGGGGAGCGGACCGCGGCGCGGTTCGACCCGTGGCTTGGCCCGGTTCGCCCGATCATCTTCGGCGAAGCGTCCGCAGGCCATCGGCTCGTGCTGGGTGGCTCGCTGGCATGGCTCGGTTCTGCGACGGGGCTCATGCTGCAAGAGCCCGGCGTCGAGCCTGCCACGCTGGGCGTGCTGTTCAGCGATCGACCGGCGCTGGACCTGGCAGGTGCGCTCTGGGACAGCGCAGGTGCGGCGTTCTTCCAGGCGCCGGCAGCCCTGCGGGCGGCTCTCGAGCAACGCGGTAGCTGCTTTTTCCTGCGACTGCCGGCACGCGCGACCGGGCTGTTGGCGGCCCCCGGAGGGCCGCCGCTCGCTGCTGTCCCCTGCCTTTCGCGCGCGTTGCTTGGCGTGATGGGCCTTCGCCATCCTTTGCCTGCGGAAATGCCTTCCGTGCTGTCGGTGCCTGCGGTCGCCGTTGAACCGACGCCGCTCGACCGTCTGCTGCTCGCCCTCGCCTCGGATACCGCGTTGCGGCCCGGCATGTCCGAAGCGGAATTGCGCACCGCCCTGCCGGCGCTGATCGCACGCCACCGTAGCTGGCATGGCTTCGATGCGCTTGCGGACGGACTCGGGAGTTCCGATGTCGACGGGGAAGGCGATCCGTTCGCGCCAAGCACCGAGCGGACCCTGCGTGCCTTCGCGTCGACCGCGCTGCCGGCCGCTGATGCAGCCGGCTATCTGGTTCGCTGGCCGGCAGGGTCGGACGTCGCCGTTCATTTGCGCGGGCGGGTCCCTGCCGAGGTCCGCGCGCAACTGGGCTGGGTGCTCGACTGGGCCTCGGCCGCGACGACCCTGCGGTTTCGCGCGCCGCGGCATCCGCGGGAGGATGGCCTCACCTTCGCCTTCGCCCCGTCGCTCGACATGATGTGGGACGAGCATGGCCCTGCCGTGGCTGCGTTCTTCGCGAACGACAGGCGCCGTCTCGATGCGGCGGTCGCCGCCCCCGCCATTGCGGCGGAGGGCGCGCTGACGTTGCTTCACCACGGGGTGCCCGGCGGCAGCCTGCTGCGGACGCTGAGCCTTGTTGCCACCGATGGCCCGCCAGCAATCACCTTGCGCCGACTTTGCCGCGAGATGTTGAGGTCTCTTGGCCTGCGCGGCGGGATGCTCGGCTACGGCCACGGTCTGCTCGATGGCGTCACGCTCGCCTTCCAGCCAAGCGCGCTGGATGAGCGCCTGCTTCGCCTTCTCTACGCGGAAACCCTGCCTCCTGGAACGGCCACGATCCGTGCCGGAAACGAGGCGCTTCGCCTACTTCGCAATTGATCACGACGGGAAAAAAACAATGAGCTCGGCCTTTACACCTTCTAACGACATGGCGCTCGTCAGCGATGGCAGCCGGGAGGACACGGTCGTCCGCTTCACCGGCTTGGACCTGACCGCGAATGACGGGCTGGCGAGTTACCTTGCCACGCTGGCACCGGGGGCGACGGTCACCTACAGCGTGTCCAATGTTCGCTTGGCGAATCCGTCGTCCGGCGTCATCGGTGCGTCGCTCGTGCCGGTGACCAATGCCTCGCTCGATACGGCGTTCGAGCTGACCACCGTCGGCTCGACCCTCAATACGTTCCTCTTTGACTACACGCTGACTTTCACCGATGACAACGGCAGTTGGACGACCGAGGCCGCGACGGTCACGACGCACCGGCTGATGTCGAGCAGCTCCGGGAATGTGATAACGCTGCCGACGGGCGGCAGTAGTCTCGGCCTCTACGACCTCTCCTGGATCGACGCGAAGGGCGGCAATGATCGGGTGACGGGGGGGAATGGCGCGGACAGGCTTTTGGGTGGGTCCGGCGCAGACACGCTCCTGGGCGGGGTCGGGGACGACGTGATGGAGGGCGGCGCGGGTGCCGACCGGCTCGAAGGTGGGCTCGGTCGCGACCTGCTGACCGGTGGGGCGGGCAACGACACGTTCCGGTTCAGTGGCGATGCGGCTGTCGGCACGGAGGCGGAGGACTTCCTCTCGCAGGATGCCAATGGTCGCCGCGACCGGATCACGGACTTCACGAACGGCGACAAGATCGACCTGTCCGGCTTGACGCTCACGGGCGGCGGCGGGCCTGATATACTGTATTTCGGCAATACGTCGGGCCCCTATCGTGTATGGGTAGACAACGGCACGGTACAGGAAGACGCGCTAGGGTTGCGCATCGTGCGGATCGACACGGACGGCGATTCGGTGGCCGATGTGGCGATCGAGGTGGCCGGTACCGGCACCTTGGACAGCAATGCCTTCCTCGGCGTGCAGGTGTTCGTGAATACGCCCGCTACGATCGGGGGCGACACCGCCGCGACGACGCTGGAGGACAGCATCACCAGCGCGTCCGGCACGCTGACGGTCGTGGATCCGGACATCGGTGAGCAGGGCTTCGCGACAGTACCGGGTGCCTCGCTGTCAGGCAGCTACGGCACCTTCACCTTCGATGCCCAGACTGGCAACTGGACTTATGCGCATGGCGCGGGCGCTCAAGCGGCGAATGTCGGCGCGCCATTGACCGATACGCTCACGGTCTCGTCCTTGGACGGCACCACGCAGGCGGTGACCGTCACCATCAACGGCGCGAACGACGCGGCGGTGGTGACGGGTGCGGACACCGGCGGGGTGACGGAGCGCAGCGGCGCGGCGAACGTCACGCCAGGCACGCTGACGGCGACGGGCAACCTGAACCACACGGACGTGGACAACCCGGACGACGCGTGGACGGCGGCCACCACTGTCGGCAGCTACGGCACGCTGACGATCGATGCCGCGGGTGTTTGGACCTACACGCTTGACGACACCATCGCGGCGGTGGAGGCGCTGAACGTCGGCGGCACGCTGACCGACACGATCGCGGTGGCGACCGGGGACGGC